>CAJOEQ010000253.1 GCA_905233515.1 uncultured Synergistales bacterium | reverse complement strand
CGACAACACAACAGTATTGCAGATCGGCGCAAATGAGGGCGAAGATATGGCCATGAACATCGGCGACATGAGATCTCACGCACTCGGACTTGACGGCGTTAACGTAATGAGCCATGACAGAGCAGCACGCTCAATCACTCTTATTGATAACGCTATCGATAAAGTTTCGACTCAGAGAGCAAATCTCGGAGCCTATCAGAACAGATTAGAGTACACGGCGAACAACTTGACAACGGCCAGCGAGAACCTGACCAGCGCAGAGTCCAGAATCCGCGATACAGACATGGCGAAGGAAATGATGAACTTCACGAAGTTGAATATCATGCTTCAGGCTGGTAACTCAATGCTTGCACAAGCTAACCAGCAGCCGCAGAACGTCCTCAGCCTGATCCGTTAATCTGTGAAGTCTTCAGGACAATAATTTACGCAATTTAAGAATTTACGGGGGAAGGGGGGCAGCTCTCTTCCCTTTTTTCTTATAATAAATTTGCGCATAATAATAATCTGGAGGCAGCACAAAAACGGAAGCAGGTGGTTGATCTATGAAGCTGGATTATACCCCTCCGGCTTTTACTCAATCAGCTGCGGCAGAACATCAGCGTCAAGTCATAAAGACTCGGACACTTGGGAACTCAGGCGCGGAATTGCCCGAACCTAAGCAGAATAATAAAAAAGTTTCTGATGATAAATCACGGCAAACAAGGCAGCAAAGCAAATTCGAGCAATTAGCTGAGAAGGCAAAAAGTGAAGTGCTTGATAAATTTTCAGAAATGCGTTATCTCAAGTATGATGTTATAGAGGACGCTGATATAGTTCAGGTCAGTGTGATAAACAGCTCGGACGGGACAATAATTCGCAAGTTTCCGCCGGATAAGGTCGTGAGTCTAGTGCAAAAGATTCGCGAGAAATTGTTAATAAAATCGGGTAAAAAATTGCTCGATATGAAATTATAAAATATTCCCCCGCAGTAGCAGGCATTAACAAGTTAAGGCGGGGGGCAATTTTTCAGGGATGATAATTTTTCACACAAGGAAGGTGATGATTTAGAATGTCAATGATAATGAATCACGATATAACTTCTTTAATGGGACAAAGAATTATGCAGAGAAATTCACTCGCAATGAAGCGTTCACTAGAGAAGTTATCTACAGGTCTGCGCACAAAAATAGCCGACGTTGACAATACGGCCGGGCTTGCAATTAGTGAGACTATGAGATCGCGAATTTTCGGAATGGAGAAGGCATTATATAACACTCAAGACGGAATCAGCTTAATACAAACCGCGTCGGGAGCTCTTGAACAGACAAATTCAATGCTAATGCGTATGCGTGAATTATCAGTACAGGCCGCTAATGACGTTTTGACTCAGCAAGATAGAAGTTATATTCAAGTCGAAATTAACGAGATTCGCGACGAGATAACAAGACTCGCTAACACGACTCAATTTAACAGGAAAAAAATTTTAAGCGGAGATAATGCCGTCTTATGGAGCAGCACCGACAAACAAGTTAAAGCCGTTATAAATGGCGGGATTCGTTCGATTGATCAATTCGGGCAAAAATACGCGGTCGACGGGAATTATAAAATTTCCGTGAAAGCAACTGCAGGCCAAGCTCAAACGCAAAAATCTGACATTCTCAAGGTTAAGCATGAGGACTCTATCAGCGATAAAAGCCTGAATACTTCAGCAGGAGTTAAAGATGTTCAAGCAAATTCTATACCGGCTGGGACTTATTCATTAACACTCACAGATGCTGACTCTTCAGAAGCAGTTATTACAGGTTCACAGGGAGTCGGAGGCACTTATAATACAGCGTCAGTTACAACAACTTTTAACGACGTAAATATTCCTGTTAATAAAATCACGATTTCAACAAATGACGGTGTAGAAATTTGGAGCGTTAACAGCGCAAATATTTTCGGGACTGATACAGCCGACGCAGCTACTCAAGCAGCATTTTTCAACGGAGGCACTGACTCAAATAATTATACATGGGCGGGAGTCTTAGACGAGATAAAAATTTCAGCGTCTCAAAAGGGAATGACTATAACGGGCGATGATATTACTTCATTGACTGTAACGAGCGCGGGGGCAAATTCTCAAGGCCTTAAAATTTCCTACGAGGCAGCAGGAAATATTGACTCGCCGATTTCTGAAATTACTTCAACAAGTACTAATAATATTTCAGCTGAAAATGTTTTCACAGTTGCAAGTTCAGACGGTCTCAAGGATAACGCCAGCATTTTATTTGAAGTCAAGAATATTGACAGCGTGAACGGGCTTGTTACTTTGAGCGCGACTGCTAATATTTTGACTCAAGACGGCACAAGCTATAAATCTTCAATTGATAATATAATGCTGACTGACGGCGGCGACTCCGTGAATCTCGGCAAAATGTTCGGCGATAATTCCGTAA
>CAJOEQ010000252.1 GCA_905233515.1 uncultured Synergistales bacterium | reverse complement strand
AAAAATTTTGCTGATAAAATAAAGGAATTCGCAGCAAACAAGACAAAAATAAACCCTTCAGCCTTCAAAGTCGTTATAATTGACGAATTCCCCCGCAATCAATCAGGCAAAATCATGTATAGCGAGCTAAGAAAATACTATGACATTTAACGAAATATTAAATATTGCACCTTTTGAGCTTGATAAATCAAGAAAAAATAAATTGCTCACTCAGCGTCTTAGAGAATTAACAGATTTTCATGATAAGCACTGCAGAGAATATCATAATATTTTGCGGGCTGTAAATTTTGACTCTGAGAAAGTGAATTTATATAATGAGCTGCCATTTTTGCCGGTGAGACTCTTTAAAGAACTTGAGTTAAAATCAGTAAGTGACTCAGAAATTGTTAAAATAATGACCTCATCAGGAACAACAGGCCAAGCAGTGAGCAAAATTTTCCTTGATAAAATAACCGCAATGAATCAACAGCGGGCCATGATAAAAATAGTCTCGGATTTCACCGGATCTGAAAGAATGCCCATGATAATAATAGACTCGCCAAGTGTCATAAAGAATCGTGCAATGTTTTCAGCAAGGGGCGCGGGGATTCTGGGATTCTCGATTCTAGGCACTGAAAAAATTTACGCACTTGATGAGAATATGCAGCTAAATATAAAAGCTCTTCGCGAATTTCTTGACATTAACAGCGGCAAAAAAATTTTATTATTCGGATTCACGTTCATGATCTGGCAATATTTTTATAAGGCATTGCAGAATTTGAGCGAAAAATTTAATCTATCAAACGGGATATTAATACACGGCGGCGGCTGGAAAAAATTAGAGTCCGAGTCCGTGAGTCCTTCTGAATTTCATGATAAATTAAACGAGATTTGCGGGCTTGACAAAATTTATAATTATTACGGCATGGTCGAGCAAACCGGCTGTATTTATATGCAGTGCGAACACGGAAATTTACACGCAAGTATTTTTTCAGATGTAATTACTCGGCGGGGCTTTGACTTCTCGGAGTGCGACATCGGCGAAAACGGCATTATACAAGTCGTGTCAGTTATTCCCGAATCTTATCCCGGCCATAGTTTATTAACAGAAGACGAGGGCGTAATACTCGGAGTCGATGATTGTCCGTGCGGCCGTAAAGGAAAATATTTCAGAATCAACGGCAGATTAAAACGAGCAGAATTAAGGGGGTGCAGCGATACTTATGCAGCAAATATTGAGCAAAATTAATTTTTTGACCGGTTCAGCTGATGAGCTTATAAATTTATCAAGCATTCCCGCTAAAATCCCATTTGATGACGAGATAATAAATTTTCTTGATGATCTATCACGCTATTTAATGCAAGATCCTAAAGCAAAATTATATCCTGATATAATAACTTTTGCGTTCTGGATTCGTAAAAGCTCAGTTAATAATATGCGCGAGAAATTCAATAATAAAAATTTTCGTATAGGCCGCGGAACAGCTTTTCACATTGCGCCGTCAAATATTCCTGTAAATTTTGCATATTCTCTAGTTTCAGGGCTGTTAACAGGAAATGCAAATATTGTGAGAATTCCCTCAAAAAATTTTGATCAAGTCAGAATTATAAATCAAGCTGTTAATATAATCCTGAAAAAATATGACTCACTGAAAAATTATATTATTCTCGTTCGTTATGAGCATGATAATTATATAAATAATTTTCTCTCATCAATTGCAGATATTCGCGTAATATGGGGCGGCGATGAGACTATCAAAGAATTACGAAAATCCCCGTTAAATCCGCGTTCAATAGAAATTACATTTGCTGATAGATATTCTTTAACAGTAATTGACGCTGAATATTATTTATTGCAAAATAATAAAACTAGAATATCAGAAAATTTCTATAATGACACTTTTTTGACGGATCAAAACGCCTGCACAAGCCCGAATGCTATTATATGGCTCGGAGATAAAGAAAGAATTAACGCTGCTAAAAAAATTTTCTGGCATGAATTTCACGAGACAGCACGCAAAAAATATAATCTTTTACCGATTCAAGCAATTAATAAGCTGACAAGTGCATTTATATGCGCCTCAAAAATTCCTGACTGTGAAATATTGAACTCAAATGATAATTTATTAGTGAGAATAAATCTTAAATATTTAAGTCCTGACATTATTAATTATCGCGATAACAGCGGATTTTTCTTTGAGTATGACTGCAATAATATTATCGAACTCAAAAATTTATGCAATGATAAACGCTGTCAGACAATTTCTTATATAGCAAATCGAGATATTTTCACGTCTCTAATAAATTCCGGAGTCAAAGGCATTGACAGAATAGTATCTATAGGCCGGACTCTTGATTTTGCTTTAATCTGGGACGGCTATGATTTAATCTCAACTATGACAAGAATTATAAATCTCGAATAAAATCAAGCGGGGGAGTCAGCAAAAAAAAA
>CAJOEQ010000251.1 GCA_905233515.1 uncultured Synergistales bacterium | reverse complement strand
AATTTTCTTTTCCGGAAAATTCAGACGATGATTTGTGCTGTGCTGTGCTGTGCTGTGCTGTGCTGTGCTGTGCTGTGCTGTGCTGTGCTGTTGTCGAGTCTACAAGTGTCATATTTTCTTGTCAAATCCTTCCTTAAAATTTTTACGCGAAAATATTATAACACCCCCGCTATTATTTATAACGAGGGCGATATTTTTATGCTTGTAAAATTGCTGCTTTGACTAAATTTTTTGCTAATACTGAAGTAGTAACAGCTCCGACTCCGCCGGGCACTGGGCTTATTGCGTGAACGATCGGGGCGACTCGTTCGTAATCTACATCACCGCAAATTTTGCCTTCAGAACTTAAATTTATTCCCACGTCAACTATAATGCTTTTATCATTCACAAATTCAGGCGTGATTAATCCTGCGTGACCTGCTGCTGCGATGATAATATCAGCTCGTTTGCAAATTTCAGCTAAATTTTTTGTCTTGCTATGACATATAGTAACTGTAGCATTCTCACTTAGCATTAACATTGACAACGGACGGCCAAGAACGAGACTCCGACCGACTATGACGACATTTTGACCGAGTAAAGAAATTTTATAGTAATTCAACATTTCCATGACAGCAAGAGCAGTACAGGGCGCGAAAGAATTTTTTACACCAGCAAAGACTCCGGCCAAGTTAATGGGACTCATACAGTCAATATCTTTGAAGGGATTAATTATCTTGCATGCTTTCTCGTCGCTTAAATGTGAAGGCAGCGGACGAAATAATAATATACCCTGATTGCTTGAGTCTTTGTTTATTCGCTCAAATTCTGAGTCAAAATCTGACTGAGAAATATTCTCGGGCAATTCGTGAATATTTACTCCAAATCCCAGAGCCGCGAATCTCTTAATTATTCCGCGTTGATATGATAAATCATCAGGCCGCGCACCCACTTTTACAATTTCGAGATTTGCAAATTTACCCGTTAAGGAGTCTTGTATGCTGGCTGCGACTTCTGAACCCTTCATTATTATTTCTGCCATGATAAAAGCTCCTTGCTTTCACGTTCTGAATTTAATACCCATTCGGACATTTGAGCATTATATTGCGAGTCTTTTATGAACGCTAAATTAATTCTCACGTTTTCGAGTGCTATATTAATTGCTGCGTTACATTGAGAAAGTGCCGCCGTTAAATCGCATTCAGCAGTAATATTTGATTTGCCGATTAAATTTCTTGATAATTTCATGACTTCCAAGCAATTATTAACTATTTCAAACGGTGCAGAAATTGCCATTTTATAAGCCTCCTGCAATGCCTGAGAACGCGCTAATTTTTCACTCTCTGTATTTTTCGGGAGCTTGAGAGCCTTTATTACTCCGTCAAATGAGCTCATATCTTTATTTATGCATTGAATCAAATTTTGCATTAACTCATTTGCTTTCTTTGCCGAATTAATTGCGAGTTCCTGAAATTGTGCGTATTTCTCGCGATTAATCGTAAGATTCGCTACCATTGAGACAAGAGCCGCTCCCATTGCTCCGGAAAGTGCAGAAGTTGCCCCGCCTCCCGGTGCTGGTAAGTCAGAAGCTAAATCAGCTAAAAATTTCGTGATTTCCATTTAGAATAACCCCGTGATTTTACCGTTTTCGTCAACGTCTATATTTAAGGCAGCAGGTTTTTTCGGGAGTCCCGGCATTGTCATAATTGCGCCCGTTATTGCAACGAGAAAGCCCGCCCCGGCTGATAATCTAACTTCACGGACTGTGATTCTAAATTTTTCAGGACGGCCTAATTTTGCGGGATCATCTGATAAAGAATATTGAGTCTTAGCCATGCAAACAAGTAAATCATCCTTGTTTAAATCGTGAATTCTCTGCAAATCCTTCTCGGCCTGTGCTGTGAAGTCGACTCCGTCAGCTCCGTAAATTTCTCGTGCTATAGCGTTAATTTTTTCTTTAGGACTCATTGAAGGCTCATAAATGAATCTGAAGTGTGATTCTTTCTCGCAAGCCTCGACTACTTTTTGAGCTAATAATTTGCCGCCTTCTCCTCCCTTTGCCCATACATCAGCAAGAGCAAATGACGCGCCTAACTCTTCACACTTTTTAGAGAGTAAATTAATTTCTGCGTCCGTATCACTTGAGAATTTATTAATCGCAACAACAACAGGAAGGCCGTATTTCTGTATATTCTCGATATGCTTTAAAAGATTAGGAATTCCTGCCTCAAGAGCCGCTAAATTCTCGTGAGTTAATTCGTTTTTGCTTAATCCACCGTGCATTTTGAGGGCGCGAATCGTGGCAACTACAACTACTGCATCAGGCTTTAAACCTGCTGAACGGCATTTGATGTCTAAAAATTTTTCTGCTCCTAAATCTGCACCGAATCCGGCTTCAGTTACTAAATAATCAGCGCATTTAAGTCCCAGTCTCGTAGCCTGAACTGAATTACA
>CAJOEQ010000250.1 GCA_905233515.1 uncultured Synergistales bacterium | reverse complement strand
GAAAAGAATTTATTATGCTCAAAGTTTAAAGTATAATTGTGCAAGAAAAGCGCATAATTAAGATACCTATATTTAAGAAGAAAAACTCCGTCGTCTGTAAATTTTATACGTCCAATGGAAAGTTTATCTCCGTTCTTAAGTTGCTTCAACATTTCCGTAATAAGACGTTCTGCTACTGCTGGCCAAAGATGTTGGATAATTTCCTCAAATTTTGTGTAATACCTATGGCTCAAATTAATTCTTAAGCTGGGCAATATTGATGATTCTATTGCTATTTTGTACTCCATTTTAAAACCCGTTTTTATGCCTCCCCAGCTCACACCGGTAACAGAATTCAAAGGAATAACACGTCCCTCCCATGATATTCCGTCAACTGAAATTTTAAATCTTTTCTTGAATATCAGCCCCCACTCTGTTTCATATTTTATGCTATTTTCCCATTCTTTACGTTGTTTAGCGTCTTCTTGCTCAATTATTGTTTTCAGTTGCTCAAACGCTATTTTTCTATCGATAATTTCTTGTAAATCATCAATATCTTTATTAATTTTTTTAGCGAATCTCTCAGAAATTCCAGCAAAATATTTTTTCAGTATCAATGCTAATTTAAGTGCATCTTCTGTCTTGTCATATTTATTATGAAGATTTATAGCATTACTTCTTACAGTAAAAAAAATTTCATCAGTTAAATTATAAATATTACTGGACTCACTTCCGCGACTCTTTGAGACTGATATTAATAACTTGCTTAATTCGTTCCATTTTTCGAACATTGACGAAAGATTATCAAAAATTTTCCCCGATGGATATTTTCCTACACCTTTAGCAGTATTAATAATTTCCTGTTTGAGTGTCTCAAGTTCCGGCATAATACTTAGCTCATAGTCGTCAAGTAAATCACTGACAATCAATAAATCCGTATCATCTGCATAAGTTCCCGTCAATTCTTCTACAAGTTTTGTATATTCTTCTTTTGAAAGTTTTGACAGCGTTTCATTTAGAGTCTTCACAATATCAAGTCTATAATTATTAAATTCCCGCTCAACTTCCGGACGTTTTGCCATAGTAAAGCCTGCTTCTAGTCTATCTTTGTTTATTACTGCACATAGGGACTCAAGACTTACAGTTTTAAAGCATTGATCTATAGAGACTATAGATTTTGTTATCTGAGATACATTTTTGAAATTATGAAACGGGAATATATACACCGCAAAATTTAATAATGCGGCACTTTTGAAGACTGACACATTTATTTTATTAGGCGGCTGGGCAGCTTTCAATTTCGCAAAATAGTCAATAATTTCTCTAATATTCCTATCTGATACGCCCGGAAACCACCGAATTTCAGCGGCTAATCTTTTATCAGGAATTATAAGAATATTGCGCGCCTCATTGATAGATTTTGCCTCATTCTCATTCAAGAAAATTTTTTCTTCTGCTTTACTTGAAATTTGCTGCCTGTTACTTTTTGCCGACACCCCCAGCGTATAAAACGGGTTATCAAATATATTCATATTAGCATTAATCCACCTTTTAAAATCCTATTTTGCGTGTATTTTCTTGACTTGGCGATAAAGATTTATAAGCTGCTTCTATGCATTCAGAGTCTATAAAATTTTTATTTGCTTTGACTGATAAACGCCCGGACTCTTTCACTATAAATGCAGCGTCAGACAATGGCCGCCCCGCTAATTTTTCAGCGAGTCCCGATAAATCAATATCATCTGACAAAGGCAGACCGTCAAATAAAGAATATAATAACTCTTTTATTTCGCTAGAATCGGGCATATTGACTTGAATAATATGGTCAAATCTTCCATGACGTAAAATAGCGGGATCTATTGAGTCAATTCTATTAGTCATAGCAATTATTAAAATTTTTTTCTCCGGAGCTTCAGGAATCCGCCGCAAAAACTCTGAAATTTCTTCAACATGATGCAAGCCTGAATTTTGCATATTTCTATCTGATAAAAACGCGTCCATCTCGTCAATTATTATAACTGACGGGGCATTTTGTGCGGCCTCATCAAAAATTGCTGCTATTTTCCTGCTTGTGTCATGAATATAGGGACTTGCTACACTGCTTGCTTCTATTCTGTAACACGGCCAATCTAAAAATTTTACGAGCTTATCAACCGCGAAAGTTTTTCCGCAGCCCGGAGCCCCGTATAAAATTATTGCCGACGGAAAATTTATTCCTGCACGTTTATATTTTTCTTGATTGCTTACTATTTCGATTATGTGTTCATTAAAGATTTTGACCGCCCGGGAAGTGTAAAAATTTTTCCTTGTTTTGAGTCATTTTCTGAGTCAGAATCAGACTCGAGCAATAATCCCGCAGATTTTATGATTGATTTTATTTCTTGAGGACTCATCCAATTTACAAGCCTTGATAATTTATTTATTGAAGTCGCAGGTATATGGACTCCGCCTGAAAGCCACGCCCCTAGAATAATATCATCACTTAGAGAGTCTTTATTCGTATAAGTCGGCAGCAAAATAGAAAATTGCTCAAGATAAATAGCGTCATGAAATGAAAAATTATAATTTTTCCGCATTTCGTGAAGAGTGATAGCAAATGCCCTAGCTTCTATAATTTTTTCAGGATAAGGGCCGAATTGAATCGATGAAATTAAATAATCTTTCTTGCAAGACAGCACAAAAAATTTCATATTTTCTGATTCAAGTTTAACAGGAACAAATAAATTTATCACGTTAAAATTAAGCCATTTTTCATATAAAACAGGTGAGACAATAAGCGCATAATTACCCGCACTAGTTTTGACTATCTGCCAATTTGAATCCTGAGCTAATATTAGCCCCTTTCTCGTCCCGTCCGGCAAAATGAATCCTTGAGGCAAAAATTTTATCTCGCTCATAAAATTATCTAACCTCTTATAATATTTACTATTGATTGAGTATCACTGTCAGCGCCTGATTTAGTGATTTTAACAAGTTCAAATATTATAGTTCTGAGCTCGTCAATATTATTATTTGCAAGACAGGTCAAGCCGCGACTCTTGAGTTCAGCAAAACGCCTTGAGTCAAAATAATCATTTGGATTCTTTATCCTGTACTTAAATGAATCGACAATAAACCAATCTTGACGCCATAAAATATTAAAAATTTTCCCTTGAAGTTCGTCTAAATAGCGCGCAAAAATAGGTTCATTAATTGACCTCTGAGCAGTCCTGACAAGATTATTAAATGATGCAGTCTCGGAGCTATCAGCATATTTTGCTACTAAATTTTTGAAATCCTGCACGCATTTATCTAGCTCCATTTGATTAATTTCTTTTGAGTGATCTTCTCTGAGCTGTGATAATATTTTCTTGGCCTCGTATAGTTCGTTATAGGCCTCTTGGACTTCTTCATTATCTTTAACTTGTCGGCTTGTGATAGTTGCTGCTTTCTCTGCTTTTTCTCGCGCTTTATCGAGTCTCTCGTCATCAACTTTGCAAGAAATATCATCGATTCTGCTAATAATAGACTCTCCCTCTTCTGATAATTTTTCAGTATCGTTTAAATCTAATTTTGCGTCATCGTGAAAATAAAAATTTTTCTGCTCAAATTCAGTCCCTAAACAAGGAACAGATCTGACATTGATAAAGCCCCGCCGTCTGACATTTCATAATCGCAAATTATCTCGCTGCCAGTCGGTATAATGTCATTAACGCCCAAATCAACGCCGGAAATTTTATACACGCCTATAAATCTATTGTCATTATAAGGGTGTTCGATTTCGCCTTCATAGAGATTAAAATTTAGTGACTCTTCACTATCAGCTTTGAGAGTTTGAGCAGCTTTAAAAATTAC
>CAJOEQ010000249.1 GCA_905233515.1 uncultured Synergistales bacterium | reverse complement strand
TAATTTTCCCAGGCATTACGAGATTAAAGGCCTTATATAAATTTTCAGGATTCGCCCCGTGAAGTGTTAAATTATTCATGTAAGAAATATTACAATATTTGCGGGAGAAATCAAATTTGATATAAATATTATTATATTTTCTTGCGTGAAAATTATTCATGTGTTAGACTCGCGCATGGAAAAGTTAAAAATAGTCAATAAAAATTTTTAGGAGTGATTGACCATGCAATATAAAGATTATTATAAAATTTTAGGAGTTTCGCGAGACTCTAAGCCCGATGATATTCGCAAAGCATATAGAAAACTGGCTAAACAATATCACCCCGATATAAATAAAGATCCCGGTGCTGAAGATAAATATAAAGAAATTAACGAGGCTTATGAAGTTCTCAAAGATCCCGAAAAACGTCAAAAATATGACACACTCGGAATGAACTGGCAGGCCGGCCAAGATTTTACACCTCCACCGGGATGGCAGCACGTAGAATTTAATCAAGGCAGTGCGGGCGATTTCAGCGACTTCTTTAATACTTTATTCGGAGGAGGCGGCGGCTTTCAAGATATTTTCTCAGGATTTACGGGCAAAACTCGATTCCATCAGCCTATGCCGCGAGATATTGAGACCGATTTAACGCTTTCACTTGATGACGTAATAAGGGGCGGTACTCATAATTTAAAATTTAATAATCGCACTTTGAGCGTTAGACTCCCTAAGGGCATAACTGAAGGCTCACAAATTAAATTACCCGGCAAAAATGACGGCGGCGGAGATATTTACGTGAATATTCATATAAAGCAAGATAAAAATTTTGAGATTTCCGGCCATGACTTAACGCGTGAAATAAAAGTAGAGACATGGGACGCAGTACTCGGGCGGGATATTTCAGTCGAGACTTTAACAGGAAATGTAACAGTCAAAATGCCTCCGGGAATTCAAGACGGGCAAAAATTGAGACTCAGAGGCAAAGGACTCCCGAAAAGAGACGGCACTAACGGTGATATGTACGTGAAAATTAAAATAAATATTCCTAGACATTTAGACTCAAAGCAAAAAGAATTATGGCAGGAGCTCGCAAAATTGAGTTATAATCATTAAATAAATTTTATTCTTGACGGGGGGAAATAATTTGCGATCTAAAATTTTCAACGTTCCTAATACTTTGAGCCTTATTCGGGTATTTCTTGCGCCTTTAGTGTTATTGTTTTTATCTTTGAGAATTGATACGCCTATAAGTTTTTTGCCTGAAGTAAGCTGGGGAGATGCTTTGGCTGCGACTGTATTTATTATTGCTGCATTGACAGATACTTTTGACGGATATATTGCGCGCCGTGATAATTTAGTTACGAATCTGGGCAAATTTATAGATCCTCTTGCTGATAAAGTTCTTGTCGTTGCTGCTATGTTGGCATTAATTGAGCTTGACAGAGTCCCCGCTTGGATCGTAATGGTAATTATAACGCGTGAATTTGTTGTAACAGGTTTAAGACTCGTTGCTGCTGCTGAAGGTGTAGTAATTGCTGCTTCTAAAGGCGGCAAATTAAAAACAGTCTGTCAGATTATAGCGTTAATCATGTTAATTCTTAAGATTCCCTACGGAATGGCCGTAATGTGGGTTGCAATGATATTAACTGTCTGGTCAGGAATGGACTATTTAATAAAGGGAAGCAAAATTATAACAGGTTAATAAAAAATTATTCCCTCTGACTTGTTAATAAAGCCGGAGGGATTTATTTAATTCATTAAACTTGTTGATATTCAGGCACTAATTCTTTTAACAGCCTTAATGATTCGCTCGGATTTCTCAGTGCATAATCTAAAATCGTATTTAATTCGGGGTTAATCTCTTCACCTTCTTGGCCTGCTTTTATCTTGCTTACAAAAATTTTCGGGTGCAATGTCGAATTAACGGCGTTCTCATCGTAAAATAATTCTTCGTATAATTTTTCGCCCGGCCTCATTCCAGTATAAATTATATTTATATCTTTGTAAGGCTCATAACCGCATAATTTTATAAGCAATTCGGCCATCTCTCGAATTATAACCGGTTCGCCCATGTCAAGCACAAATAACTCGCCGCCGTGTCCTAATGCTCCAGCTTGAATAACGAGACTGACAGCTTCAGGAATCAGCATAAAATATCGTTTCATTCCCGGATCTGTTACAGTAACAGGCCCGCCCGCTGCGATTTGTTTCTCAAATTTAGGAATAACACTCCCGCGACTCCCTAAGACATTGCCGAATCTCACAGCCATATATTTTGTCTCAGGATAATTTTTTTGCTCATTCTCTAAAATTTTTTCAGCGAGTCTCTTTGTTGCTCCCATAATACTTGACGGGTTAACGGCCTTATCTGTTGAAATCATTACCATTCTTTGAGCGTTATATTTTCCGGCCATTCTTGCAACTGTACGAGTTCCCAAATCATTAACGCGCATTGCCTCACGCGGTGAGAATTCCATCAATGGGA
>CAJOEQ010000248.1 GCA_905233515.1 uncultured Synergistales bacterium | reverse complement strand
TTGTTAAGATCCTGACGATTACGAACAGCCCCGGCCGGTCTATTATTCCATTCAGGCATAGTAGCGCGTAATAACTCTCTAGCATGTTTAACTTCTTCATGTTCTCTAAGTTTTTTAAGCGCGAGTTCTCTTTTTCCGGTGTCATAAAGATTTCTGACTTGTAACTCTAAATCCTGGACTTCTTCCAGAGAAGACGACACTTTGCGTAATTCTCTGAGATTATAATTTTGTAAGAGGTCTTGAATTTCCTGATGTCTATTCCAGATGACGAGTTCAGATTTAGCCATGCGTTTAATTTCTTTGATAGCCTTAGCGCGTAATTTTTTAATTTTCTGTCTTTCACGCTGCCTAGCTTGCAATAGTTTATATTTTCCCTTGAGTTTATTTAATTGAGTTTGCATGCGTTCATTTAATTTAGTTTTTTGCTGTAAAAGATCCTGCTTGCGTTTGAATTCTAGCGCGTCAATTTTGCCCTCAAGTTTGCTAATTTTCTTGCTGTCTTGTTTTTGCTGGGCTTGCTTGCCTGATTGAATGCCTGCATTATAAGCGTCATCTTGAGCAATTAACATATCATTATGCATGTCTTGAATTTGCTGCTGAAGCTGTGAGATTTCATTTTGAGAGCGTGATAAATCCTGTTCAAGCTGAGAAATTTCGTTTTTAGTATTAGATAATTCCTGCTCAGTAGCGTCAAGTCTAGCTTGTAAATCCTGAATAGATAATTTTGCTGCCTCTTGTTCGGGAGTAGTGAGGAGCTTATCAAAAATATTTCTCATTTCGTCATTGAGTTTAATTCCCAGAGCCTGAATAACATCGTGATAAATATCAATAAGCCACGATTTAATTTTTTCGAATGTGCTTTTTAACTCTTGAGTGGGAGCGTTGCCTTCTGATAAATAAGTCTCAAAAGCCTTAGCAAAATATTCATGAGCTGTTTCTTTAGCGTTATTTCTGTCATTGTAGAAATCATCACGGGAGACACCGGCATTTTTAAAAATAGTCTCAACGTCATTAATTAATTCGTCGCTGGCATTATCGAGAATGGCCGAGTCAGTAAGCACTCTAAAAATATGATGGGCGAGTTCGTGAAATCCTGAGGACTCATCAGCAGCGGTGAAGAATTCAATAATAGATTGAGTATCAACAGAGGAGGTACCTGCCGGCCATGAAGTGCGGGCTTTGACATTTTCAGGTGTTACCGTAGGAGCAGTAGAAATATTTTCTTGAACGTCAGGTATATGCTGATCGGGAATATCATCAAGCGGGGCGGAGTTATCATCAAGTACATTATTAGAAATCTCTTCGTCGAAATATGGGTTGTATTCATTATCTATTTCTGATTGAGTTTTCTTTCGCGTTTTCTGTAATTCTCGCCACTTTTCAAAGCTCATAGGGATTTGAGGGCCGCCTATATGTCTAAGTGGTGGCCATTGGAATAGCGGTAAGTTTTGCGACCTGTAAAAATCTATGAGTGTATCCATGAAAAAATTGTCAGGTATGCCGTAGTTTTTTATCAAAGCAGCATCTATATCAGCTACGAGCAATTGAGCATAATTCTTAATGGTGTAATATGCAGGTTTTGAGTCTCTCTCTCTATCTCGTATAAATAAATCAGTCCCATTAATTAAGAAGTCTAACTTATTAGTTTTTCGGCTTGGATTTTGAAAAGTAGTAGCATTTGCCCAGTTTAGTCCCTTAGGTAGTCCTTTAGGATTATTAGCCCATGTTACAGGACTGTTGACGTTTTCATTCGTGGCTGAGTTTTCAGGTTGAGTCTCTTCACTAGAATTTTCCTGTTCAATTTCGTTATCAGTCTCGTTAATAATTTCTTGCTGTGAATTATCATTGACTTCCTGATTTTGTTCAGGGACTTGTAAGTTATTGCTATTGTCTTGAGTTTCAGCCCGTTTTTTAAAATCTTCAATTCTGCCGTTAACTTCTTTGTAAGCCTCTCTAATATCTTCGTGGCCGTCAGGGATAATATTTCCGTTCTCATCAACAAAACCGCCTGCTTTCAGGAGCTTAGGCAAATTCTTAGTGATGGCTTTCTTTAGAGATTTTCGCTCAGATACAGCTTTTTTTACAGCCTCTCTGTCTCTTGATGGCTCAATGCGGGGGAACTCATAACTATCTAAGTACGGATAATATACAGCGACAGGTTTCCCTTCTTGATCTTTGAAGAGTATAAATTTACCTGCTTGCATTGCGGCTGTCTCGCTGTCTAAATTAGCTTTAGGGTAGGCAATTTCTGCGCTGAAATTCTTTTTTGATTTATTGCGCATAATGTAGATAGAGCCGATATTTTGCCCGTTATCATTGCCGTGAGGAATTCTAGTACTAGGCTCAATAGTAGCACTGCCTTTAACCTGTTTTTCTAGATATTTACTCCATGCCCATACTTCAACATAATTTCTAAAATAGCGGCTATCCATGGCCGGAAATTTATAGCCTGATCGTCTTAAAATCTCGGC
>CAJOEQ010000247.1 GCA_905233515.1 uncultured Synergistales bacterium | reverse complement strand
GCCTGTTATTAATCATTCCTGTAAATGAATTAAGAATTCCTGCGAGAATAAAATAAATCACAGCTACAGCAATCAACGGGAAGAAGGCTTCATAAGTTCGGCTGCGAATTATATCGCCCATTTTCGTCAAGTCCTGAACAGCTATATAACCTACTATAGCAGTGGCCTTGATTAATTCAACAACAGCGGCCTTAAATGCCGGCATAAAATGTAATGCAGCTTGAGGCAGTATAACCGTAAAAAATGTACGTGAATCGCTGAAACCGAGAGCAAGTGCTGCTTCTGTTTGTCCTTTATCGACAGCTCCGACTCCCGATAAAATCATAGTATATACATTGAGTCCAAATGTGAGAGTGAACGCTATAACAGCAACCCAGAGTCCGGAAATTGCGACATTACTAAATACGACATAATATAGAATCATCAATAAAACGACTATGGGCATACCGTGAATCAGCCAGACAGAAAATTTTACAAGTAAATTCGCTAATAAATTCCCGCGCCTGCACATCATGTATAGGGCAAATCCTAAAATAGTCCCGAATATAATCGCAAGCACAGTTATTGTTAAAGTTATCAAAGTACCCTCTGCGAATAACTGCCATCTATTTTCACGTAAAAATGTACGTTCAAAGCTGGACTCTAAATTTTTCATGAATTCAGTGAGCCATGATTGTGCAGCTTGTTCGGCTTGTTTTATTTCTTGATTTAAATTATCCTGCTTTAAATATATTAATACGTTGCCGCCCTTATATATAGGCTCAGAAAAATTTACCTGCTGGGCACGTTCATTTGTTATTGTGATCGCACCGCCTGCGAGATCAGATTTTCCGGACGCTACACTAGCAAGCAAGCCGCCGAAGTCAATATTTTCAACTTTGAGTTTATAGCCGTATTCTTTGCAGAATCTAGCAATAATTTCAATATCATAGCCGACTGCTTTATTATCTCGTATATAAGTAAAGGGGGGAGTTTGTGAATCTGTAGCAAATTTGATTACTCCGTTAATATCCGGTAAATTTTCATAATCGGTCATGATTTTTTTTGACTCGTCTGAGTGAAACCAGACATCACGCAAATTCTTTAAAGTCCCGTTATTGTCAGCCTGCTTTATAAACTCATTGAGTTGAGCCAGCAATTTATCCCCGTGTTCATTCTTAGCAGCTATAAAGGCATTATCATAGCTCATTAAATATTCATGAATATAATCAAGCTGCGGGTTTAACTCTTTTAACACGATTGCTTCGGGTTCATCGCGGATCATTGCGTCAATTTTTCCATCAAGAAGTGAGTTCATCTGATTTGCATAATTATCAAGATATAATATTTCTGAATTAGGCAAATTCTCTCTAGCTGCCTTATCATGAACAGAAACAGAAGCGACAGCAATTTTCTTACCGTCAAAATCTTTTATGCTCGGCAATGATTGATTATTATTAGATTTCAATACAAGAAATACGCCCCCGCTCTTGAAGTCAGGCACTGTGAAATTAATTTTTTCCGCACGTTCTGAAGTTATGACAACCCCGCCGCCCATTATGTCGCCGCGTCCTGACTGTATAGCCGGAATCATTCCGCCTAAATCTATAGTCAAGATCTCAAGTTTATAGCCGTGTTCTTTGCAAAATCTTGCTAATAATTCAATCTCATAGCCGACCGTAATATTATCACGTACATAACTAAATGGCGCGCTCGCTCCGTCCTGAATGAATCTTATAACGCCGTTAGTTGCCGGCAAATTTGAGTAGTCTTCTAAAGGTTTGAGCGACTCGTCAGTATTTCTGAACCATTTATCGCGCAATTTCTCAAGAGTCCCGTCTGAGTCAAGTCCTGAAATAAATTTATTTAACTCGCCGAGTAACTTATTATTATTCTTGTCAAGACCGAACGCGAAATCAAAATTATTTAAGTAGTCGCGTATATATGTGATTCTCTTGTCTTCATTCTCTACAGAAATAGCTTCAGGTTCAGAGAGTACAAAGGAGTCAATCTTCCCGGCCAAGAGTGCAGCAACTTCATCGGCTCGACTCTGGAAAATTAAGACTTCTGAGTCCGGTAATTTTTGCTTGATTAATTCAGGAAACACTGAACTTGTTAAAGCTCCGATTTTTTTGCCATTAAAATCTGAAATTTTTTGACTGGGCTTAATATTATTATTCAACAAAGATTTTAGAGTGATTAAGACAGTCCCGCTGTTATAAATCGAGTCAGTAAAATAAACTTGTTCGGCACGTTCGGGAGTAATAATTACGCCTCCTCCTGCGACATCGCATTTTCCTGAAATCACGGCCGGGAGTATTCCGCTGAAATCCATAGTTAATACTTCGAGGGCGTAACCTTTTTCTTTGCAGAATTTCACAAGTAATTCAATCTCATAGCCGACTACAATATTATCACGCACATAAGTAAACGGGATTCCGTGTACAAATTGGGCAAAAGTCTGAAGAAAGACTTGCTGGATTTGCTCGATACTCTTT
>CAJOEQ010000246.1 GCA_905233515.1 uncultured Synergistales bacterium | reverse complement strand
CATGGGAGCGATACTCAAAAAATAATGACAGATTCTCAGAGGAAAAGACTAGCTAAATTAGCTAAGATTCTAAATTAAATATCTATATCTCGTCTACCATGTGTAGAAGGAGTTTCTAAGTGCGTCACGTTAATTGTGTGGCGTTCTTTGTTTTGTATAAAAATTACGCTGTACTTAAGTTAAGATAGCAACTTACATAAAATACAGCGGAGACAATAGTATGAATATTGTACCAAGAAAATCCCAATGTGATATTAACGTTGATTATAACGTGCATTGTAATTCAGAAAATGCGATAAAATATTATCATTGCGAATAATTATACAAGAGCGGCGACGCTCTTTTTTTATGGCAAAATTTTTATTAGGAGAGATTATCATGTCATTATTAGGCGGTTGGAATTTGGACGAAGTGAAGGGCTGTAATTTGCCTCAGAAGGTGCAGAGTGATTTCACAGCAGTAACGAGCGAACTTGTCGGAGCAGAATATGAGCCGATAGCATATTTAGGCAGTCAAGTAGCAAACGGCACAAATTATAGAATTCTCGCACTGCAAAAAATAATCACTCAGAACACAGAAAGAAAATTTGTCAGAATGATAATCAACGAAGCACCGGACGGCTCAGTAAGACTCGTATCAGTCAGCGGTCTTGCGTTATAAAAATTTTTGATTATTTTCTCTTAGAGAGGTGAGACAATGCAAATAGAGTATTTACCGGCGAACACGCTCAAGCCCTACGAAGGCAACCCGCGCATACATTCGGACAAGCAAATAAAAAAATTAATGTCAAGCATTCAAGAATACGGAATAGTTTTGCCTGTTTTAATTGACTCAGATAATATAATCATAGCAGGTCATGCAGTAGTAACATCAGCGCAAAATCTAGAAATTTCCGAAATTCCTTGCGTAAGAGTTTCACACCTGAACGAGGCGCAAAAACGAGCATATATTCTTGCAGATAATCGTCTAGCAGAGGACTCAGAATGGGATAAAAATTTGCTGAAATCAGAAATGTTGCGCTTGCGTGATGATTTCGGACTTGAACTTGAATATACAGGATTTGAGTCGCGTGAGATTTTGCGTTTGAGAATGGACATAGCGGACACTCCGAAAAATGAGGACTCAACGCCGGAACTTGAAAATTTTGCGGTCTCACAGCTCGGAGATATATGGCTCTTAGGCGATAATAGAATAATTTGCGGGAGCTGTACGGATTCAGACACTGTAAAAAAATTGCTGGCAGGTGAGAAGCCTCACATAATGATAACCGATCCGCCCTATGGAGTAAATTATAATCCTGAATGGCGCAATCAAGTGCATAATGCTCACGTCATAAGAAATGGCAAAGTCTTGAATGACGACATAGACGATTGGCGGGACGCATGGAAATTATTTCAGGGCGACGTAGCTTACATTTGGCATGCTTCACTTCACGGCGAGACAGTTGCGGAGAGTTTGAGAGCCTGCGGATTTGCTATTCGTTCTCAAATTGTATGGGCGAAACCTAAATTTGCATTATCACGAGGCGATTATCACTGGCAGCACGAATGTTGTTTATATGCATTGCGCGAAGACGACGGAGAATGCCCCGAAATTCCGGGATATTGCGCGGGCTATGATTCATGCTGGTATGCTATTCGAGAGGGCAAAAAAAGTCATTGGCAGGGAAGCCGGAGCGAGTCGACTTTATGGGAAATCGGTTTTAACGAGGACACGACGACGACTCACGGAACGCAAAAGCCTGTAGAATGTATGCGCCGTCCCATGTTAAATAATTCGGATATAAACGAGATAATTTACGAGCCATTTTCAGGGAGCGGAACGACAATAATAGCTGCTGAGTCATGTCGTAGGCGTTGTTATGCAGTAGAATTAAACCCAGAATACGTTGATATGGCAGTCAGACGTTGGCAGGAGTACACAGGCCGGAGCGCGATTTTAGAAGGCACGGAACACACTTTTGACGATGTAATCAGATTGCGTGTGAGTGTCAATGCCTGATAACAGCGGGTTAATTTCGAAGGAAACTATTGCAAGATTATTTAACATCAGCGAACGCCGAGTAGAGCAATTAGCACACGAAAAAATAATTCCCAAAGTTGGGTGGAGCCGACGCGATGGAGCAAAGAATCAGGGAGAAAAATTTGCCTGAAAAATTAATATCCCGTTTGAGTTCACGAATTCACGACGGAGAAATAATTGCATTAATCGAGAATGAAATACGCTCAATAATCGGCGGTGATAGTGCATGAACAAGACGACTCAGCCGATCCGTAGTCAATCCGATCGAGATGCATTATCAAATTATTTCTGGAGACGTAATTTGCGAGATTATGCATTTTTCCAATTTGGGATTGCGACAGGCCGGAGGATTTCGGATTTAGTCAGACTCAACGTTAGGGATATTGCGTATATAGACCGCAAAGGACATTTTCGTATTGTGGAACGTTTTGAAGTTCGTGAGAAGAAGACGGGTATGAGTAAATATCTCAGGCGGCGCAGAGAAAAATCAGAATCACTCGGAGCAGTGTTAAACGAACCGTTATTTAAATCACGTAAACGAGGACGCGACGGTCTATATCGTATCAGGGAGCAGCAGGCATGGCGGGTATTGAATAATGCAGCGCGTGCTTGTGGTCTGACGTATAAAATTGGTACACATTCTTTGCGAAAAACTTTCGGATATATTCTTTATCAAAGCGGTCAAAGCATAGCCCTGATACAAAAATTTTTAAATCACAGCAGTCCTGATATAACGCTTGCCTATATTGGAATTACGCAGGACGACATGGACGATGCAATTTTAAGTATGGATATTTAAGGAGAATTTTAATGGCAAGTATATCTGTAGAACTTATGACAACCGATAAAACTAAGAATGAATCATCTTATGGACACATTGAAATTAAGATTTTTGCTGGTCTTGATGAGGATATAAATAGCATATTTAAAGAAACTCTGGAGCGCGTACAGTGTTCACTCCAGAGTATACCGCCTGAAAAACGCTATCAGAAAATGCCTGTTGAGTTTTTATAACTACAGAATATCTGCGATGTCGTTTTTTGTTGCAGGGGCTTTTATGATGACAGCGTTAAAAATCTTATCTTTTGATAGGTTACGAAGCTCAGCAAGACCTTCCGTCAAAAGGTTGCCCTGAATTTCGTTAAAAACGTCAACGTCAGGCTCTTTATATATGTTTAACAGTCTGGAGTATGTGTTTTTTTCTTCAATAGGCGAAGAGGGTATTTTTATTATCGAATATAAGCTATCTTCGATTTTTACGAC
>CAJOEQ010000245.1 GCA_905233515.1 uncultured Synergistales bacterium | reverse complement strand
CAGATTTTGAGCCTGTTATTTCCTTCATAGCCTGAATAAAATATTTTATTGTTTGAGATTGTCCGCTCCCTAAGCAGTAAATTTCTGACTTATAAGAATCAGACTCACCCAGCAAATAAAACGCCCTCGCTGCATCATCACAATATAAATAATCCCACTTTTGAACACCTTGAGTCAGTGCGCAGTGTTCATTATTCATTAATTTTTTTAGCGTCGTAGTAATCATTGACTCCGGGCTGTCATTTGCTCCGTAAGTGCTGAATATGCGAACATGAGCGAAATTTAAAGCTAATTTTTTGCATTCAAGAGCGCATAATTTACCGGCTGCCAGTTTGCTAATTCCATAAGCTGTAAGGGGATTCGTGTAAGTTTCAGGCGTTGTGATTTCCTGCGTGTGAATGCCGTATTCAGCTTGAGAGCCTGCGAATATAAATTTTTGACAATGAAATTTTTTAGCGAGTTTTGCTGCTTTGATTGAGTGAATTATATTTATTGCTTGAGATTCGGGATCATTGCGGCCTGTTTTATTCGTAGCTTCCCAGCCGAAATGATAAAAGACTTCACAATCAGGGAGCCCCGATAAATTTTCAAGCTCTGACAAATTGCACTCGATTATATTTACAAATTTAGACTCGGGAATGCGATTTAATTTGCTTGACTGCCGCCTCACAAGAGCATAAATATTTACTTCATGTTTAATGCATTCATTTATTAACGCAGCACCTAACATGCTTGTAGCTCCTGTTAAAATAATATTTTTCACTTGATCAACTCCTTCAAATTCAGGCCGTTATTTGCCCTGTAATAGTCTTGAGATCCGTATAATTTATTAGCATATCCATGAGCATATAAAATCTTAAATTTTTCCGGAATAATTCCAGATTCTAGCATAACAGCCCCGAATTGCTCACCGAGTCCGCCTGTTTTTACGTGATCTTCAATTATAAAGAGTGTATCAGAATTCTTTATATCGTCAAAGAGTCCGGCTGGGATTGAATTAATTTCAAGCGGCAATACTCCGCAAGACCATACAGAAAAATTTTTATCTCTGCAAAAATGCAAAACGCTCCCGGCCATGTTGCCAATTACGAGAATGACTCCGGCAGAAGGTGAGAAACCTGATTTTAATTTGCGGAACGGAGCAAAATTTTCACGGTTATAATTATCGCCAGGGAATGACTCATCGCGGCCAAGTCTGATATAAACAGGATGATTAAAATTTATTATATTATTCACAAGTTCGGCCATGTCGCTGGCAAAAGAAGGCACAAAAATTTTCATGTTCTGTAAAGTGCTTAGAGTCCCGTAGTCTTCTAATGCGTGATGAGTCGGTCCTGAATTTCCATAGCCGTAACCTGCACCGCTGCCGATAAAGCAGACCGGTAAATCATGAAAGCAAATATCATTACGAATCTGCTCAAACGCACGGGCATAAATAAACGGTGAAATACTATACACGAACGGACGCAAGCCCATTTTTGCGAGACCTGCAGCAAGTGAAATCATATTTTGTTCAGCTATTCCGGCATTTATGAATCTTTCACCGAGTGAATTTCTTAGAGGTTCAAGAGCGTTAAATCCTAAATCACCGGTCAACACGCAAAATTTCGGGTCATCTTTATAACTAAGCAGCGAATTTATAAGACTTTTGCGCATTGTAAAGCCTCCTGATAAATTTTTTCGTCGACTCTGACATAATGAGAGTCTAAAGTGTCTTGATAGATTCCCATTCCCTCGCCTTTAATTGAATTCACTAGCAAAACATAAGGCACTTCATTATTTATGCGCGTTAAATTTTCGAATAATAAATCAAAATCGTGTACATCACATTTTTTAACGTCAGCACCGAACGCGCTTAATCTTGACTCGAGTCCTTCAAGCTCATAGCCTATTACTTTTTTTACTGAGTCAAAGCCCTGCCAGTTATTACAATCAATTACGAGTGATAAATTTTCGAGTTTATGAGCGACCGCAAAATTAAGAGCCTCCCAGCACGCACCTTCTTGAAATTCGCCGTCTCCACAAATGCAAAATATACGCCCTGATTGATTCATTAATTTTTTAGCCAATGCGCAACCTGCAGCAAGTGAAAGCCCATGACCTAGACTCCCAGTTCCAAAGGGTGCAAATTCTACGAGATCTACAGGAGGATGACCGCCGAGTCTTGCTCCGTCCTGACAGCAAGATTTTATATCCGAGTCGCTTATATAGCCTCGTAGAGCAAGAACGCAATACAAAGCTGATACTGTATGACCTTTGGAGAAAATTAATAAATCTTGATTTGCGTCAAATATTCCTGAAAATAATATATAAAGCACAGGCAGAATTGAAATACTCCCGCCAGCGTGTACCATGCCTGACTCTTTATGAAGAGTTAATAATTTAATATATAATTCGCGATATTCTTCACGAGAAAAATTTTTATTCATAGATTGCCGCACCTGCCTTTATGCTGCATTAGACAAAGCGCGGCTATAATGCTTCAGGCTTC
>CAJOEQ010000244.1 GCA_905233515.1 uncultured Synergistales bacterium | reverse complement strand
CGAGTTCACACGATATTATTCACGTATAAGACAGCGCATTTTACAGAGTCTCACGAGAAAATTTTTAAAATTTAGCACTATATATAATAAAATTTTTATAGATTCATTTGCTATAATGACCGCAAAAATTTATGAAGGAGTCAAAAATTTATGAACGATATACTAATTGCTTATTTTTCCAAGAGCGGCCGCACTAAGAAAATCGCCGAATTAATTGCAAGTGAGATTAACGCGCCTCTTCACGAGATAATAACAGAAAAAAAATACCCGAAAACTTATATAATGACAATTTTAGAAGCTCGCAAGGAATTCAAGAATAACGAGAAACCTGCACTAACTAGCGAAATAAAAAATTTTGACGCTTATAATAAAATTCTGCTGGGATTCCCTATATGGTGGTTCACTTGTCCGCAGGCTATTGTGTCATTTCTTGAGAAATATAATTTTTCAGGCAAAAAAATTTATCCGTTCTGTACTTCGGGCGGCTCAAACTGTGAGAAGGCAGCGGCAAAAATTCGCGAACTCTGCAAAGATTCTCAAGTTTTCGACGGCATAAAAGCAAATTCTCTTGACAAGTCAAAAATTTCTGAGTGGCTTAAGGATTTAAATTAATGAGCAAGATTTTATTTATCAAGCAAGACTCATATAATCAATTAGAGATAGACAAGGCAATAACGCGGGCATTTGATTTTTTCGGAGGAGTCAAAAATTTCATAAATCCCGGCGATAAAGTTTTGCTAAAAGTCAATCTTGTAGCAGGTCATGAAATCACGCGCCGAGTTACTACAGATCCCGCTATAGTCCGTGCAGCTGCAAAATTAGTTATTTCATGCGGGGGAGTGCCTTTTATTGCTGACAGTCCGGGAATAGATAATTTTATGAATGCGGCCAAGAAAGCCGGTTTTATTCAAGTAGCGCAGGAACTCGGAATCGAATGCAAAGAATTAACCGACCCCGTGAATCTTCCAGTTAAGAGCGGCGCAAGTTTTCATAAAATCCAAGTCAGCAAATATGTTACTGAAGCAAATAAAATCATAAATCTCGCAAAGTTAAAGACTCACGGTCAAATGTATTTAACAATGGGAGTTAAAAATTTATTCGGCTGTATTCCCGGAAGATTAAAAGCTGAAAAATTTGCGGCCTTATTGCTTGATATTTACGAGGGAGTCGCGCCTTGTTTCACGATAATTGACGGCGTTATAGGAATGCACGGAGAAGGCCCGACTTCAGGAGATCCCTATAATTTTGGCTTAATCGGTGCAGCTGTTGACGCTTTAAAAATGGATTTCTGGCTGTGTAAATTTCTCGGTGCAGATTTCAACGAATACCCGCTATACTTGGCCGCGAAAAATCGCAAAATGACTCAATGCGTATTAAATCCTGATGACTTAGCGGGCGATTTTGACTCGACTCAAGAATTCAAAAATGTGATTTTGCCTAAGACTCATTCAATGCGTTTAATTCCGAGAATTCCATTTCTAGATAAATTAATGACTTCTAAGCCCGTTCATATTCCTGAAAAGTGTATAGGCTGCGGAAGATGTGAGTCAATCTGTGCGGCAAAAGCTCTCAAACATGATAACAAGAAATTATATTTTGACTATAATAAATGTATTCGGTGTTATTGTTGTCATGAGATGTGCCCGGTAAAAGCTATAGAATTTCAAGAGAGCAAATTATTAAAACTTGTAAATTTCTTGACGAGATAAAAAAATTCCCCTCCGTTATGAATTTCAGAGGGGTTTTATTAAATTCATTCACTCATAAAAATTTTAAAATCACCATTAATACATCGCCGGTATTGACAGAATCGCCTGACTTGACGCGAATCTCTGTGATTTTCCCTGAAGCTGTAGCAAAAACTTCATTCTCCATTTTCATGGCCTCGAGTAATAATACAAGATCGCCGCTGTTTACTGAGTCACCGACATTGACTTTTACATTTAAAATTTTGCCGGGCATAGGTGCTGTAACAGTCATTGCGCCTTCTGCTACTGGTGCGGGAGCTGCGGGGGCTTCAGGTGCTGGAGTGGGTGCTGGTGCAGGTGCTGCCGGTGCGGCGGGTGCTGCTACTGGTGCGGGGGCGGGGATTGCTGATCCTGCTCCGAGTGATTCTACTTCTACTGTGTAAGCTGTTCCATCTACTACGACTCTATATTTATTGCTCACGATTTAATTTCTCCTTTCATGATATAAAACATTAACGCCATCTGCGATTTAACCTGTTAGAATTCAGCGCGAAAGTTCCTGCCGTCTTCCATAAACTTGTCCAATAATCCCCGGCTGGTAAATATGCCCCGTTATCTGCCTGTACTGATAAAATTTTGAAGTCTGCACTACCTGTGAATTCAATAATAGCTGCTGTGATAGCTGCTACGATTTTTGCTTTATCAGGAGCTGCTGATTTTACCGGTTCAGCTTTTACGGGAGCAGGTTTCTTTACTGCCGGTGCTACATCATTTTTTTTTTCGTCTTTACCGCCAGCAAATAATTTCATGCCGAAAATTACCGCCGTCAATGCAAGCAAGACTCCGAACACGATAGAGAATGCCACGATGCTGACGTTAATAGCTCCGGAGAGTCCTTCAAAGTGCATTAATTTTTTCCTCCTATCCTATTATATATATAATTCTTAATGAGGGATTACACCGTGTTTTTTGCTGGGTGCTGTCTCTCGTTTGCTTTGTACTGCTTCGATTGCCTGCCAAACTGCTTTTCTTGTCTCTTCAGGCAAAATTACTTTATCGACATAACCGCGTTCTGCTGCTCTATATGGATTAGCAAATGCCTCGCGATATTCGTCAATTTTTTCGAGTCTCTTTGCGCTGGGATCTTCAGAGTCGTTAATTTCTTTCTTAAATACTATACTTGCAGCACCTTCTGCTCCCATTACAGCGATTTCTGCCTGAGGCCAAGCAAGTACGACATCAGCTCCGAGTGATTTACTGCTCATTGCCAGATAAGCCCCGCCGTAAGCCTTACGCATAATAACTGTAACAAGCGGTACAGTTGCTTCACTGTAGGCATATAACATTTTTGCGCCCTTGCGAATTATTCCGCCGTTTTCCTGATCTATTCCGGGCAAATATCCGGGGACATCTACAAATGTTACTATAGGCAGATTAAAAGCGTCGCAATGTCTGATAAATCTTGATGCCTTATCTGACGCGTTAATATCAAGACAGCCAGCCATGACATCGGCATTATTAGCAATTATTCCGACTGCACGCCCTCCGATTCGTCCGTAACCTGTTACGATATTTTTAGCAAAACCGGCCTGAACTTCTGTAAATTCGCCGTCATCGAGTACTTTTGTTAATACCTCGTGAACGTCATAGCCTTTATTAGGATTTACGGGGACGATCTCGCGCAATGTCATATCTGCACGTTCTACACTGTCAGAAGTTGCCTTAAACGGTGAGTCGTCTAAATTATTCAGCGGCAAATATGATAAAACTTTGCGAACTTGAGCAAAACATTCTGCCTCGTCTTTTGCACAAAAATGAGCGTTCCCGCTGATTGTGTTATGAGTTACTGCGCCGCCTAATTCTTCACTTGTTACTGATTCGCCTGTTACAGCTTTTATTACTTCAGGGCCGGTGATATGCATAATGCTTTCTTTATCGACCATGAAAATAAAATCAGTCAATGCAGGACTATAAACTGCGCCGCCCGCTGTAGGGCCCATTATGATAGAAAATTGAGGGATAACTCCGCTTGCTAGAGTGTTGCGTTTGAAAATTTTCCCGTAGCCATTGAGTGAGTCAACTGCTTCCTGAATTCTTGCGCCGCCTGAGTCGTTAATTCCGATAACTGGACAGCCCATTTGCATAGCCATGTCCATAATTTTACAAATTTTATCCGCGTGTTTTTCTCCGAGTGAACCTCCAAAAACTGTAAAGTCCTGTGAGAAAATGAAAACTTTTCGACCCTCGATAGTTCCCCAGCCTGTTACAACGCCGTCGCCTAAAGGTTTTTTCTCGTTGAGTCCGAAATTATTGCAGCGATGTGTAACAAATTCGTCGATCTCTACAAATGAACCCGGATCGAGTAATTGCGCAATTCTTTCACGAGCTGTGCCTTTGCCTTTTTCTTTCTGCTTTGATACGGCCTCAGTTCCGCCTCCAGCTTGGGCAGTATTGCGTTTCTCGTTAAGTTCGCCGCAAAGTTCTTCTATAGAACGAAATCCCATATCCGACAAGTTCCTCCTTTTATCAAGTATAAAAATTTTATTAATTAATTTTACAAGCTAGAATATCATATAAATT
>CAJOEQ010000243.1 GCA_905233515.1 uncultured Synergistales bacterium | reverse complement strand
TAAAAAATGTTAGACATAAACGAACTAAAATTTGACTCAAATGGATTAATACCGGCGATTTTGATAGATGATGACTCGGGCGACGTGTTAATGCTAGCTTATATGAATCGTGAAAGCCTGCAAATTTCGCTTGATAAAAAACTTGCTTGTTTCTGGAGTCGTTCACGTAAAGAATTATGGCTGAAAGGTGAGACGAGCGGAAATTATCAGCATATACGCGAAATTAAGGCCGATTGTGATAGAGATACTTTATTAGTATATGTTAAACCTGATGGGCCGGCTTGTCATTTAGGTAATAAATCCTGTTTTGTTGATGACTTAATGCCGCGCGAGAAAGAACAGCACGAAAAATTTACGATTTGCGGACTCATGGAATTAATAAAGACTCGTAAAGCTCAAAAAGTTGAAGGCTCTTATACTTCATATTTATTTGATAAGGGACTCGATAAAATTTTAAAGAAAATCGGTGAAGAGAGTTCAGAAGTCATTATTGCGGCCAAGAATGACAAGCGCGAGGCCGTTTACGAAATTTCTGATTTAATTTATCACATGTTAGTATTGATGGCTGAAATGGATATAGAGATTCCCGACATAATAAAAGAATTAGCTTCACGCCACGTGATAGACAAGAAAGTTAAACAGGAGACTATGAAAGCATGATAAAAAGCGATTTTCACGTTCACACAATTTTTTGCGATGGACGGGACAAGCCGGAAGATATAATTTTGCGCGCTATATCACTGGGAATGAATAAAATCGGATTTTCCGGGCATTCTTACACTCCATTTGACGAAGAGCCTTGCATGAGTCCTGACTCAACAGAGAAATATAAACTTGAAATTAACAGACTCAAGCGTGAATATAAATCTAAAATCGAAATTTTTTGCGGAATTGAGCAGGATTATTATTCAGATATGCCCGTGAATGATTATGATTTTGTAATAGGCTCAGTGCATTATATAAATTGTAACGGAGAATTTCAGCACGTTGACAGCTCACCGGAAAAATTAGCGCGTTTAATTCATGATTTAGGCGATGACGTTTATTTACTGGCAGAAAAATATTTTTCTCTTGTCTCTGATGTCGTGAATAAGACTCAAGCAAGCATAATCGGACATTTTGATTTAATTACGAAATTTAACGAGAATAATAAAATTTTTGACGTAAATAATCCCCGTTATGTAAAAGCTGCTTTCAGTGCAGTAGACTCGCTTATAAAGACTGGGCGGCCATTTGAAATTAACACCGGTGCAATTTCACGAGGTTATAGGACTTCTCCTTATCCTGATAGAAAAATTTTAGAGTATATTGCGGAAAAAGGCGGCAAAGTCATTTTATCAAGCGACTCACACAGCAAAGAGACTCTATTATTTAAATTTGATGAGTGCGAAAAACTCGCGAAATCTCTTAATTTAGAGGTCGTAACGCTATGATTTATTTTATCGGAGCAGGGCCGGGGGCTGTTGATTTAATCACAGTCAGGGGAGCCGAAATTTTAAGACGTTCAGGCATGATAATTTTTGCGGGGTCTCTTGTAAATCCTGAATTAGTGCGAAAATATGCGCGTCCAAATTGTGAAATTTATGATAGTGCTTTCATGACTCTTGATGAGATTATGAAAATTTTAATCAATGGCCATAAAAGGGGCTTAATTGTGTCTCGTTTGCATTCGGGCGATCCTTCTTTATTCGGTGCAATTAATGAACAAATGAATATTTTACGCAGCAAAAATATAAATTTTGAGATAATACCGGGTGTCAGTTCACTTTTTGCGGCGGCGGCGGCTCTTAAGACTGAATACACAATTCCTGAAATAAGCCAGACTCTTGTAATTTCACGTAAAGAAGGCCGGACTCCTGTTCCTGATAATAAATCGCTCGTGTTTTTCTTGTCAGCTGGAATGATTGAGAGTCTATGCAAAGATTTAATTTCAAAAGGTTATGAAGAGTCAACACCTGCGGCACTTGTTTATAAAGCCTCTTGGCCTGAAGAGAGTATCATAATAGGAAATTTAGCGAATCTTCCTGAACTCGTAAAAATCACAGGCTTAAATAAAAGCGCGTTAATCTTAGTCGGTGATTTCTTGAAAGATGCTCGCACTAGATCGCGGTTATATGACAAAAATTTTTCTCATGGATTCAGGAATAATAGCGGCCTTCACTAATAAAGCCATAAATTTAGCTTTGAAACTTGCGAATAAATTTGATTTTCGCGTGTTCGTGCCTGAAAGATTTATAGAACTTGATTCAAGATTAAATTTAATTGACGACTCATTAAGCGCGTGGACCGGCAAATATTTTAGTGAATCGCGTGCGTTAATATTTATATCATCAGTCGGAATAGCAGTACGGGCAATTTCTCCGCATGTAACGAGCAAATTACACGATCCCGCAGTTATAGTAATTGACGAGTCAGGAAAATTTATAATTCCTATTTTGTCAGGTCATATAGGCGGCGCAAATGAATTAACACGCAAAATCGCTGATTTCTTGA
>CAJOEQ010000242.1 GCA_905233515.1 uncultured Synergistales bacterium | reverse complement strand
ATGGGCGGCTGTATAGGTGAAACGAGCTCAATTTTATTAATTCTCGGAGGTCTTTATTTAGTCTGGGAAGAAGTAATCTCGTGGCGAATTCCTTTGACTTATATTTTAACGACTGCGATTTTAGCGGCATTATTTAAGCACGGCGGCTGGATGTATCCTTTACATGAAATCATGACGGGCGGTTTATTACTCGGAGCTATTTTCATGGCTACTGATTATACGACTTCACCGATGACGGAAAAGGGACAATATATTTATGCATTCGGGTGCGGTTTGCTGACTGCTTTAATAAGAACATGGGGCGGCTATCCTGAAGGCGTATCATATTCGATTTTGATTATGAATGTTGCTGTGCCTTTGATTGACAAATATACAGCTCCTGTAGTACTGGGTGCGCCTAAAAGCAATTTTTTCAAGAGAATGGGAGGTAAATAATCATGTCAGAAAAAGTAAATGACTCTGTATCCTTCGGTGATGTTCTCAAGAAAGCTATACATTTAGGCGGGACTCTTTTAGCTGTTACTGCTGTTACAGGTTTTATACTGGGAATCGTGCAGAATTTCACGGAGCAGGCAATCAGGCAAACTGAACTCGCAGCAAGAAACGCAGCATTTCAAAACGTTATGCCCGACGGGAAGAATTTTGCTGATTATGACGTTAAAGCAAATGAATTTGTCGAATCAGTCTTTAAAGCAGAAAATGACTCAGGGCTTGTCGGCTGGTGTATGTCAGTTAATTCAAAAGGTTACGGCGGAATAGTTAATTTTATAGTCGGAGTAACTAAAGACGGCCAAGTTAAAGCAATAAATATATTAAATCATTCGGAGACTCCGGGACTCGGTGCTAAATCAACAGAGCCGGAATTTTACGAGCAATTTAATAATAAATCTTCATTCCCGTTAAAAGTCGTCAAAGGATCAGCAGCTAATCCCGATGAGATCGCCGCAATTTCCGGAGCGACTATAACATCAACTGCAGTAACTAACGGAGTAAATGCCGCTGTAGAATACTGGAATGCTAATTTAAAGGGGGTCGAATAAATTGAGCCAGAACAATTTTAGAATTATAACAAATGGGATACTTTCAGATAATCCTACTTTTGTGCAGTGTATAGGGCTTTGTCCTACTTTGGCAGTTACAACGAGCGTTGCAAATGGACTCGGAATGGGAATAGCGGCGACTTTTGTATTAATCGCGTCAAATGCTGTTATTTCATTATTGCGTAAGATAGTGCCTGATGAGGTAAGAATTCCCATTTTTATAGTCGTTATAGCTGGATTTGTTACAGTTATAGAATTCTTAATGAAGGGATTTGCGCCTGAATTAAATAAATCGCTGGGAATCTTTATTCCCCTCATAGTCGTAAATTGTATCATTCTTGCACGAGCTGAGGCCTTTGCGTCAAAAAACGGAGTCTTTGCCTCAATTCTTGACGGTGTAGGAATGGGACTCGGCTTTACAATTGCGTTAATGTTTCTCGGCTCAATTCGTGAAATTCTCGGAGCTGGCACATGGTTCGGGAATCCTGTAGTGAGCTTTGAGCCTGCTATGTTAATAGTACTTGCTCCGGGCGGCTTTATAGTATTAGGCTGTTGTATGGCGGCATTTAAGGCTATTCAAGCAAGAGCGGCAAAAATGAAGGGACTCGGTGCGACTCCTGCTGAGGCAAAAACGGGCTGCGGCTGTTGTGCGATGGCTAAATTTTGCGGAAAAAATGAACTTGAGAAATCAGAATGTGAGGCGAAATAATTATGACAATGACTGAACTATTTTTGTTATTCATAAGCTCAATATTTGTACATAATATTTTATTGTCGCGATTTCTCGGTTGTTGTCCGTTTATGGGTGTAAGCTCAAAATTGAAGACTGCTCAAGGAATGGGCGCGGCTGTTGTCTTTGTTATAGTGCTTGCGTCGTTAATGACATGGCTGACTTATAATTATTTGCTAGTTCCCTTACATCTTGAATATTTATATACACTTTCATTTATATTAGTAATTGCTGCACTCGTTCAATTTGTTGAATTAGCACTGAAAAAATTAAATCCGACTCTGTATAAATCACTCGGAATCTTTCTACCGTTAATTACTACAAATTGCGCCGTTCTCGGTGTAGCAGTCTTAAATATGAATGAGGGCTACGGCTTGGCTGCATCACTTGTAAACGCGTTAGGTTCGTCATTAGGATTCTTGCTTGCGATTTCGTTAATGGCTGGAATTCGTGAAAGAATCGAAGAGAATGAGGGAATGCCGGCGGCTTTAAAGGGTCTCCCGATGGCGTTAATTACAGCTGGGTTAATGTCAATAGCATTTATGGGATTTACCGGAATAATAAAGTAAGGAGGCTTATATAATGAATATAGCACATGTAATGATAGCACCTCTTGCTTTAATGGGAATAATGGGCGGAATTTTCGGAGTCCTTCTCGCAGTAGCTTCTATAGTTTTCAGAGTTCATCAGGACGAGAGAATCGGTTTAATTCGTGCGGCTTTACCCGGT
>CAJOEQ010000241.1 GCA_905233515.1 uncultured Synergistales bacterium | reverse complement strand
ATGATTTAGGAAATATAAATTATAGCTTTATCCTGCATGACAGGAAAAAATATAACTTGAAATTTTTTGCTAATATTATAATAAATGCTCTCGAGAAAATCGGCATTAAAGGCACTCTTGAATTTAATCATAATGATTTGTTAGTGAATAATTATAAATTTTCCGGCATGGCTCAATTTCACAGGAATAATATTTTATTGCATCACGGGACTTTGTTATTTGACTCGGATTTGAGCATTATTCATAAAGTTTTAAGGCGTTCGAGTCCCGCAAAAAAAGTTATTAACCTGAAAAATTTTCTAACTCGTGATATAAATATTCAGGAATTTATAACTCTTTTATGCGATATTATATGCAGTCAAGACTCATTAAAATTTTTTGTGTCAAGAGATTCGCAACATGATATAAGCGAGAATATTTATATGTCAGAAAATTCGCGGCCTGATAAAAATTTGCCTGATAATCAAAATATTTTACAAGATACACGCGAGGATTATATAAAATTTTTTGACTCAAGAGATTCGCAACATGATAATGCAGATATATTTTTTATGTTAGGAGACTCGGACTCACACCCTGATAAAAATTTACGTGATAAGCCGGATTATACACGAACACAAGAATATATAAAATTTTTTGCTAGTGATAATATAGACTTATGCGAATTAAATAAATGCGTGAATAAATTAATGCTCGCGAAATATTTAAATTCTGACTGGACACTAAAAGGAGAATATAATCATGATAGAATTCAAGAATAATTTATTTTACACGAATAATAACGAATGGGCAGAAAAAATAAATAATTTTGTCCGAGTCGGCATTGATGACTATTCACAAAGATCACTCGGCGATATTGTTCACATTGAGATTTGCAAAACTGGGACGCATTTAAAAGCTGGCGACTCATTCGGTTCAATCGAGGCTACTAAATCAGTGAGTGAAATAATTGCGCCCATTTCCGGAATTATCGCTAAAGTTAATGACTCAGTAAAAGACTCTCCCGCAATTATAAATATTGACCCGTTCGGCGACGGCTGGCTCATTGAGATTCAACCTGAAAATCTTTCAGAACTTGATAATTTAATGAGCTTAGACGAGTATAAAAAATTTTTGTGCGCTTAAAACATGACAAATCGAATTCAGCAAATTAATAAATTCAAGCGTGATATTTACGGCGAATATGGATTTTATTATTATGTCCCTATGGCTGAGGCTTATACGATTCAAATTCCCGTTACTATAAGCTGCAGCTATAATAAATGCCTGTACTGCGATTTAAATCAACACAAAAAATTTCGTGAGCTTTCACTCGGTGAGATCGAGTCAAATATTCAAAAATTGCGCTAAGAGATTTTTACTTGCAGGCGGGAATCCTTTTGTGCTTAGTCCTGAAAAATTGCTGAAAATCGCAAGTATCATAAAATCAAATTTTCCTGAGCTTGAATATATTTCAGCTTTTGCCCGTTCAGATGATATAACGAGAAAGACTCAAGACGAGCTAAAAATTTTGCATGATTCAGGCTTTAATAGACTATGTATAGGAATTGAGTCCGGCTCTGATGAAGTCTTAAATTTTCATAATAAAGGCGTAACGAGTGCGCAAAATCTACAGGCCATGCAAATGCTTGACGAGGCAAATATAAAATATTCGTGTTATATAATGCTGGGACTTGGCGGGCTTGACATGTCAGAAAGTCATATAAGCGGCACTATAAATTTATTAAATCATGCTAACCCGTTTCAATTAACAGTCGTAACTCTTGTATTATTTAAGGGCGCGGGACTCGTTGAGAAAGTCAGAAATCATGAATTTCACAGAATGCCACCTTTTGACGCTCTCAAAGAAGGCCGGCAAATTTTATCGCAGTTAAATATTTCTACAATATGGGACGCTACTCACAAGACAAATTTATATCCCATTAAAGGCCGAATTCCCTTACACAAAGAAAAATTATTAAACCGCATAGACTCGGCCATAAACGAAATAGAATCAGGAAATCTCAAGCAATACGAGTTAAAACGCTGGTCAAACTGGGGCACTGAATAAGAAAATTAATTTATTCATTATTGCAAGTTTAATGATTCCCCTTTACGATTTAAGCAAATTTTTAACGAGGGGGAAATTTTTTTAATGCTTTCACTACCTAAAAATTTTGAGACTTTCAACGATGCCCGCAAGAAATCATTTATGAGTCTTTACGAGGCAAAACAAAGCGGCAAAAAAGTAATTGGCTTCTTTTGTTCGTATACTCCTTTAGAAATTATTAACGCGGCCGGGGCGATTTCTGTAGGACTCTGCGGGAAGAGTGAACAGGGAATTCCCGAAGCTGAGACTCGACTCCCTAAAACTTTATGCCCGCTAATCAAAGCCAGTTACGGAATGGCTATCAGTGATCAATGCCCATTTTTTTATTTCTCTGATGGGATATTGGCTGAGACTACATGCGACGGGAAAAAGAAAATGTATGAGCTAATGAGCTTAATTAAGCCCGTTCACGTTATGAATTTGCCGCAGGGTAGAGATCAAGAATTAGCTTTAGAGTCTTTTACTCTTGAAATCAAACGAGCCGCAAAATTTCTCGAAAAATTATTTAACGTTGTTATTACTCCGGGAAAATTACACGATGCTATTGTTTACCGCAATAATTTACGCCGCGCAATAGTCGATTTATACGAGGTCGCAAAAATTAAGCCGTCCCCTGTATCAGGCTATGAACTCAGCACAGTAGCAGAAAGTATAGATTTTCATTTTACTGATGATGATTTAATCGAGAAAGTTAAGAAAATCACCCGCGAATTTAAAGCAAGAGTCCGCGAAAACGCACAAAACCGGCCAAGAGTCTTAATAACTGGCTGCCCGAATGCCGGAGTCCGTGATAAAGTTATAAAGCGTCTTGAAGAACTCGGAGCTGATTATGTTTGTGCTGATAACTGCGCAGGACCGAGAACTCAAAAATTTTTAGTCGACGAGAATAATAATGACCCTTACAAGGCACTTGCTGAACGTTATTTAAAGATTAATTGCTCAGTCATGACTCCGAATAATGAGAGATTCAATGATATTAAATCGCTCGTGAAAGAATATCAGGTTGACGGCATAATCGAAATAATTTTACAGGGCTGTCATACTTTTGCAGTTGAGGCATATAACACGATGACTCTTGCGCAAAATGATTTACATTTGCCGTATTTGAGACTTGATACTGATTTCTCACAGACTGACAGCGGCCAAATTGAGACTCGGCTCGGTGCATTTATTGAGATCATGAACGACTCAGCAGCATAATTAATTATCAAGATTCAAGAATACAAATTTGAAGCGGCAGAGGTCTAATCCCTTTTCGTTGACTATATCAGCGTCTATATAATGAATTCTTCTGCCAGCTTTTAACACTTTTGCAGTACATATTAATTTTTGCGCGTTCCTTGATCCCCGTAAATAATCAACATGGCCGTTGACTGTTACGCCGTTGCCTCCTGCGCTTATGAAAGCTAATCCCGATGTATCATCAGCCATTGTGAATAACACGCCTCCATATGGGATTCCGTACGGGTTAAAATGTTCTTCCTGTAATTCAAGCTCACTGATTGCGAGGCCGTCCTCAATTTTTACGATTTTAAAGCCTGTCTTGCATTCTATATCGTCTCTAAGAGTCTTTAATGCGTCATGATTAATTCTTGCTGCTTCTGTCATTCTCAAACGCTCCAGTTAAAAATTTTTTATTAACAAGCAAAATTTTATCACATGAATATATTTATAGCGCGAGAATTTACGGATTGGGAGGGGACGGGTACGGGGTGCCTCACGCATTCACGAACTAAAAAATTTTATATCTCTCATAAATCAAGC
>CAJOEQ010000240.1 GCA_905233515.1 uncultured Synergistales bacterium | reverse complement strand
CAAACTGCCCCGTGGGTGAATACGTACAGGCTGGAGCGCTTAAATACAACATTCGTCATGACAGACCCAATATTTTATTCAACTGCAGCAGATGAGACTGTCAAAGCTATTGTATACGGCATCAACACAGACCAGCCTGATATAACGCTCACTCAAAAATCTATACGGGCGCTCGCAGACCCGTTCCAGATTTTAATGACCGAAAATGACAATATAAAATACGTCACGTCATATATTTTATTTAATGACGGGACTTCATCAGACATAAGGCGCGATGATTTATAAAACTCGAGCTGTAACCTGTCTTGTCTCATCATCAGCGACTATTACGGCGCAGATAATTTGACGTATCTCTGCGTCGTAACTGTTCACATATCCGCGTTTCTGTATCTGCTGCGTCCCCTCAAGAAGCTTTTTATCGACATCTGACGTACGCGCCGCAAATTTAAATTCAAGAACTATTATTTTAGTATCAAATTGAATTACGGCATCACTGCGCCCCTGAAACGTGTGAACTTCAGCATATGCTATCACTCCTGCGCCACGTAATAACATTAAAAACAGCGAGCGATACCAAAATTCATTTCTATCAGCAAAATCCTCATAAGGGACTTCGGCAATTGCTTTATTATAAAGCTCTGCAACGTCGTTTATATTGCCGACAGATAAGGCATTCCAAATTTGCGTGCCTAACGTTATATAATGCTTGACTTTATATACTTCATCAAGATACATTCTCAGCAATGATTTTATAACTTCCTGATTGGGATAATCCAATGTGATCTCATCACCGGCCCATTTTTCTATCGTTAAGTAACCGCTTTGATATAAAAAACTTTCCGGTGTCGATTTTTCGATTTCATGTGCGTCTGTAAAATCCGACGCTACTGTTATATGACGATATTCTTCAGGATCACGAATAGTATTTTTCTTCATGTACTTTACGATAAAAGTAGGCGACCCCGAAATATACCAGTAATTTTCAAATTTGCCGTCTGAGAAACAATTCAGAATTGAAAACGGATTATAAAGCCTTATCTTGCCGTCAAAAGAAAATCCGTCGTAATAATCTCTTAATTTTGCAATCATTTCTGAGCTGCTAATTTTTAATTTATCAGCCGTAAAATTTATATGCTCTTTAAAATAACTTTCAAGCTCACTTTGAGTATAGCCTACAATATCGCTGTACTTCTCTGTTAATGAAATATCGTGTAAATTATTCAACGCCGAGAATACGCCGACTTTGCTGAATTTTGAAATGCCGGTCAGCATAACAAAACGCAGATACTCATCGCAGCCTTTTAGCACTGTGTAAAAAGAGCGCAGCACAGAACGCATCTGTTCGGCTTTATCTAAATCTCCTATGCTGTCAAGTATAGGTCTGTCGTATTCGTCAATTAAGACAACGACGTTGCCCTGAGCATTATAAACTGCTTCGATTAAATCGGCGAACATACCTGATACCGTATGACTGCGCAGGACAATATCAAAACGCCTTGCAACACGTGAAAGCATCTCAGTTAAAGACTGCCGGAGCAAATCGACAGTGTCACATTCACAGAGCGAAATATCAAGCCTTAAAACCGGCGCAGGAGATTTTGATTGCTCTTGAACCCACTGATAAGCCTTTAGGCCATCAAATAAATCAACCTTTCCCTTAAACATGGCTTCAATCGTTGATAAAGTCAAAGATTTTCCGAACCTGCGAGGGCGCGATAAAAAATATCGCTCGCCATGTGAAATTAAATCAAGCAAGCGTTCAGTCTTATCAACGTATAAATAATTATTCTCTCTTAACCTTTCAAAGCTCTGTATTCCAATCGGCAACTCCTGCATTACTTCCACCTCCTAAATATTTATTATTGTACCAGAATTAAATTTTTACGTCTCAATTTTGCGATATATAGGACATTTTCTGAAAATAAATTAAATAAAATGGTTAAAATTAAAAAGGACGCACGCTAAACGTAGTAATTGGCAAAATCAACACCTCATCTATAAATAAATTTAATTAATTATAAAAAATCAGGTTCAAAAAAGCAAATAAAAAACACCTGATAGGTTAAAAATATTTATAAATTAGACGCCCGCAAATTTTAATATATTAAATTTCACTTCTTAATAAATTAAATTTTTTTTAATTTTAATTTATTTTTAATATAATAAAATTCAGATATTTAATTTAATATAATTCAGCAAAATTTATAATAATTTTAAACCCACTCATCCTTAAGCAGAAAATTACGGATATTAAAATGCTTTATGCCGTCTCGGCTAATATTTACCTCATCAAGCGAAAGTACATATTTAGGGTATAGTTAAAGAACTTTAAAAATTGAATAAATAACATCATCAAATTTTTGAAAATATGGAACTGAATCAGTGATTTTTTTCTTGAGCCAATTCCCAAAATGTTCTATCGGATTTAATTCAGGACTATACGGCGGTAGAAATATTATTTTAATTCCGTGTTTATTAGCTATATTTTCAAGCTGTTTTTTACGGTG
>CAJOEQ010000239.1 GCA_905233515.1 uncultured Synergistales bacterium | reverse complement strand
GCGCGAGAAAATTATTAACTCTCAAGAATTGCCGGATATTAATAACATGAATAAAGCACAGCAGGAGGCCGCAACAGGTTTTCAATTGAGCCTAGACGAACCCCCGCCGGAACTTTGGAGCAATATAAGCTCAGACGACTATAATAATGACGACTCGCAGGAATCTTCACAGCTTTATGAACAATACGAGCAGGGAATAAATTTTCAGGAATATAATAATCAGACTCCGCACGGGAAAAATTTCACTCAAAGATTACAGCGAATTCTCCACGAACGAAAAGAACGAGCCTCCGAGCAAAAAAAATCTGAACCCGTTCAGAATTCTTATATCAAGAAGGCTGCTATAATGTGCGCTTCTCTTGTGATAACTATTTTATTTGCGTGGCTTGTATTAATTTATTTGCAGAAAAAAACGCCCGATTATTTAAACGCTAAGGCACTATCACTATATAATTCCGGAAATTTTGAGCAGGCAGCTAACGAATATCAACGAGCTTATAAAATTTACCCGAATATATTAACTTTCTTAACTGGGCTTGCAATTTCTTCAGAGAAGGCCGGACATTTAGGGACTGCAAAAATTTCATGGCAGGAATATATTAATTTATTGCCGGAAAATGCCAGTTCTGATAAAGAACTCGCGGAAAATGAATTAAACCGCCTTAGTGAACAGGAAGAAGAGAATCGCGAAAAAATAGAATCGCCGCAAATTACGCCCGACCCTGAGCCTGAAAAAATAGAGTCCGAACCTGTAAAGACTCAGCCGAGTTTTAATGAATTAATGCGAGAAGGAACAGAAGCACTCAATCTCGGAATTTATAACAACGCAATAATAAATTTTTCTCAAGCAATCGAACTTAACCCGAAAGATTTACGCGCTTATATAGGACTTGTAATAAAGGACTGTATTTTGACGCTAAAAGAATCATAGACGAGGCAATAAAAATTTTCGGTCAAGATCCTACAATTTTGACTGAATTAAATTTTTTGAAGGAGGCTAATTAAATGATTCATGAAAATATTATCAAGGCAAATGAAATTATAGGACTCGACGCAGTAAAAGCACTCGGAAAACGCGGCTTCAGTGCAGAATATGCATCAACAAGTCAAGACGCTTTAAAGCGAATTCTTGAAATCATCCCGCAAAATGCCTCAGTAGGAATCCCCGGCACTGTAACAATTAGGGATATAGGAGCTTTAGACGCACTCAAGGAACGAGGCAATAAAATTTTCCAGCACTGGGGGCAAATGTCAGATAAAGAACGTCGAGACGCAAGATTCCTAGAGAATACCGCAGATGTTTTCTTAACGAGCGCAAATGCTTTAACACGGGACGGCGAAATTATAAACATTGATGGAACAGGAAACAGAGTCGCCGGGATGGCCTGGGGTAATGGGCTTGTTTTATTCGTGATAGGAATCAATAAACTTGCATTTGACTTGTCAGACGGAATCAAACGCGCAAGATCTGCAACTATTCCTAATGCAATCAGACAAAATGAAGAGACAGCATGCGTTAAGGCTGGTCATTGCGTGAACTGCCGTGATGATAAAAGCATGTGCAGAGCGATTTTAATTCTTGAACGTCCAGTAAAAGGGCGGCAATATCATATTATTATAGTCGGTGAAAATCTCGGCTATTAAAAATTTATTGAGGTGTTATTTACTTTATGGAAAATAGGGACAAAATTGTAATATTACTCGCTGGCGGTCGAATCGTTCAGCGTCAAGAATCACACGACGTAACGGAATTATCAGAAGACGAAATTTTTTCATTATTGCCTGATGACGTAAAAAATCACGTTGCTTTGCAAAAATGGAGCTTTCAACCGGCATCAAATTATACTCTGAGAATGTGCGGCGAATTAATTAGCATGATTCGAACGTTTGTACATGATGAGGGCGCGCGCGGAGTCGTAGTTACTTGCGGAATTCAGGCACTCTCTGAGATTTCATATTTTGCTGATTTAGTATGGGACTTGAATCCGCCTTTAATTTTTACGGGATCAATTTTCAACGCGGGGACTCAAAACAGCGAGACTTCAGCAAGACTCACTCAATCAGTTAGAGCCGCTTTATCAGGAGCTTGCACGGGTAAAGGCGCATTAATTTGTATACAGGACTCAATTTATGCTCCGGCGGATGTCTTGAGAATATCAAATTTTAATCGCGGCGGCCTTCTTGCATTCCCTGAGTCTCCTCTTGGTATATTCTCTCAGCCTTCAGGAAATTATATCCCCTTGAGATTTCCGCGTCATCGTTACGTTCAGAAATTAATAAATCCTCTTGCGCGTAATATTCCGATTTTAAATGCTTCACTCGGAGACAGTGATTTAATTTTGCGTTCACTAGTCGAAAAAAGATTTGAAGAGTTAGACGGCCTTATTATATCAGGTTTGGGAGACGGTGATGTGCCTTCTGTCTGGGTGCCTTTGTTAAGGAAAATTTTGCGCTCAAATATTCCCATTGTATTGACTTCACGTTATCCCGATGGATTTGTGCAGGCTACGGAAAATTATGAGGGCAGCGCGTCGCAGTTACTCGAAATGGGATTAATTAACGGGGCAATGCTTTCACCGTATCAAGCAAGAATAAAACTCGCAGTAGGACTCTCGGCTGGGCTTGAGTCATTCGAATTAGCAGAATATATACACGGGAAATAAAAAAATGGCTGGAATAATTGCAATTATAGGCCGGCCAAATGTCGGCAAATCTTCACTTTTTAACAGGTTGACGAATTCACGTGATGCGATAGTTGACGATATGCCCGGAGTTACAAGAGACAGGCTTTACGGTGAAGTCTCACACAGAGGGCGAAATTTTTATGTAATTGACACGGGCGGAATTTTCGGGACTGATACGGAATTCAGCGCGGGCATAAAATCTCACGTCAATGAGGCAGTGAAAGAGTCAGATATTATTATTTTCATGATTGAGATTTAGAAATCTCGGAATTCATACGCAAGGCCGGAAATAAACCCGTTATAATTGCCGTGAATAAACTTGACGACGTAAAACACGACGATTTAGCAAATGAGGCTTATACACTGGGATTTGATAATGTTATTGCTATAAGCGCACTGCATAAAAGGGGACTCGATGATTTATTAGACGAGATAATTAATTTATTGCCTGAACAAGAAGACACAGAAATTTTTGATGACGAAATAAAATTAGTTATCGCAGGAAAACCGAATGTCGGCAAATCTTCACTCTTGAATAAAATAACTGGCTCTGAACGTTCGCTAGTGAGTCCAATTGCAGGCACAACCCGCGATCCTGTAGACATGGCTATAAATCTTGACGGGCAAAATTTCAGAATAATTGACACTGCAGGACTCAGACGGCGCGCAAAATTTGACGGAAATCTTGAATATTATTCATTTGTGAGGACTCTTGCGGCAGTTGATAGATCCGATATAGCTTTGTTGTTAATGGACGCTCGCGAACCCTGCACCGATCAAGATAAAAAAATTGCTGCTCACGTTGTAGACAAGGGGAAGGGCTTAATTATAGTGCTCAATAAATGGGACTTAGTAACAGGAGATAATAACAAAGCTGATAAACTCGTTAAAAAAATTCGTGATGATATGCCATTCTTGAATTTTGCACCGATTATATTTGCGTCGGCTCTGAACGGTCGGGGAGTAAATAAAATCATTCAGACGGTTTTGACTGTCAACGAGAATCGCAAAAAACGAATTCCGACAAATATTTTAAATCGACTTATGCGTGACGTGTTAGCGTTTGATAGACTGCCTTCTGACAAAAAAGGGCGTGCGTTGAAAGTTTATTATTGTTCGCAGGCAGAGTCAGAACCTCCTACGTTTATATTTTTTGTGAATAATCCGGGGCTTGTGAATTCAAGTTTTGAGAATCACGTAAAAAATAAATTGCGCGAATTAGAAGACTTCACGGGCTCACCGGTGCGGACTTTCTGGCGAGGTAAGGAGAAGGGAGAATAAATTATGTTTTATGAAATTATGCTTGAGGGGGTAAAAAAATTTGCAGGTGAAATTATAGGCGTAGTGCTGCTTGTTATTGTGTTGAAAAAATTTAATTGGATTCGTTCATTATTCGGCGAATATAAAAATTTGCAGGAAGACAGCGGCAATAAACAAGAAATAATACAGCAGAGTCCTGAAGAGGCAAAGCGTCCTATAATGAGCGATAAAGATTTTGTGAATCTCTGGAAATCCGGCAATGTCAGCGAAATTGAAGAAGCCATTAATAACGGCGTAAATGTAAACGCTAAAAACAATACCGGCTTTACGGCTTTAATGTGGGCTATAGATAAAGGCTGCACAGAGATAGCGGAACTGCTCATAAATAGCGGTGCTGATGTCAACGTTAAAAGCAATAAAGGCATAACAGCTTTAATAGAAGGAAGACAGCGGCAATAAACAAGAAATAATACAGCTTTAATGCTTGCTGAAAAGTACGGACACACTGAAGCAGCCGATTTACTGCGTGATTATGGCGCAAAATAATAAATTATCACAAAGGAGGTAATATCTAACATGAAAAAAATTTTCCTCGCAATATTAATTTTATTTATAAGCGTCTCAAGTTCATTTGCTGAGTCAAGAATCACTCTTGCGGAACTCACTGGGACTGTAGGCGTTCAAATGGAAGAATTTGTCAAAGAAGTAATACACGATTCAAACGAGTCAAATACTGCGTTAATAATTTTACAGCTTGATACACCGGGCGGGCTCGTTTCAGCAATGCGGGGGATCGTGCAAAGTATTTTATCATCAAGAGTCCCTGTTGCTGTCTGGGTACCTTCAGGGGGTCGGGCTGCATCGGCGGGAGCTTTTATCGTTGAAGCTGCTCATATAGCGGCAATGGCTCCGGGAACGAACATCGGCGCGGCTCATCCTGTAACAGCTGGCGGAGGCAATATCGAGTCGGGCGACATGGATAAAAAAGTTGTGAATGATTTAAAAGCTCAAATGCGTTCAGTCGTTCAATTACGAGGCCGCAACGAGACTTTAACAGCAAACATGATAGACGAGAGCATATCACTTACAGCAAACGAGGCTTTACGTGAAAGAGTAATAGACATTATTGCGGGCGATGTAAGCTCATTGATAAAGGCTATTTCAGGACGGCGCATAAAAATGGGACAAAATAATTTTTTGACTCTAGAATTTGACTCAGAAGTTAAAGTCTCTCGCGCTAGAATGTCATTCAGTGAGCAAATAATTCAATTTGTATCAAGTCCCGAAATCGCTTATTTATTAATCACAGGCGGACTAATGGCTATATTCTTTGAAGTAATCACACCGGGCGGCTTTATGCTGGGAATACTGGGCGGCGTTATGTTTTTGCTGGGAGCTATAGGCTTGAAGATGCTGCCATTTAACTGGGCTGGAGTCGTCTTAATTATTGCCGGAATTATAATAATGGCTATAGATTTAATTGCAGGCACAATGGGAGTATTAATTTTGCTGGGACTGCCGATATTTTGCTTAGGCGGTATATTTTTATTTCGAGCTCCGGGGGGCGAACTCCTTAGCATTTCTTTAACGGTTATAATCGGAATTGCTATAGCTCTTGCGATATGTTTTGCTCTTGTTGCATTTCTTGTTATAAAAGGTTTTCGCCGAAAAGTTACTACAGGTTCACAGGGTATGCTTGGCCTTGAAGTAAATATAATTTCTGACATAAGCGAGTCTAAAACCGGCCAAGTTATGTGTCACGGTGAAATTTGGCAGGCACGAACAGAATCAGGCGTAATTAATTCCGGCGAATCAGGAATCGTGAAAAAACTTGACGGGATGACTTTGATAATCGCGGCGAAATAATAATAAAAAACTCAGTGTCTTTGCGTTGGACACTGAGCGATAAGGGGGAAGGATACTGGTTTCGATGACGCAAGACCTTACGCGCAAACACGGACTCTCACAAGGAAAGAGTTTAAAAATTTCTTCCGGCCTGCGCCATTGAATGCAAAATTTAATGTGTCAAAACACTTTGAGTATTTTATATCAACTTCAGGAAAATACCAAATTTTTTTACGTGATTTTATCATTAAAAACTAGACAATTTTTTAAGAATAAATTATGATTCTCGCAATTATAAAAAAGGGAGAATTAATTTAGTGGAAAATTTAATATTTATCCCGTTTGCTCATGATGATTCTATGCAGTCAGGAGTCAATTTCTTCAATAAAAATATTTCAGCAAATAAACGCATGTTAGTATACATGAAGAATGTCTGTGTTGCTCTTGTTTCAGCAAAAAAATATAATCCTGAGTCAGATTGCGCACTAGTTACGAATTTAAGCGATGACGAAATACCCGCAGAAATTCACGAGATTTTTACGCGCGAGAATATAAAAATTTTCCACTTCCCATTTGACGAATTCAGATTTGATAATAATACACCGTGGGGGCTTGCGTTCTATAAATTATGCGCGTTGAGTCATGTTTTGCGAGAAAGTGAATATAAAAATTTTCTGTATCTTGATTCGGACGTGTATATACAAGCAAATCTTAATTCAATTTGGCAGGAATTACAGGAAAATATTTTGTTATATGACATTAACGAGGGCTTAAATAATCAGTCTTACTTAGCAATGCTTGAGCAGACAAGAAAATTTACCCCCGATAAAAAATTTATTACTCGATACGGCGGGGAATTCGTTGCAGCAAATAGAGAGAACGCAGGAAAATTTATATCTGAAGCGCGGAAAATTTTTAATGCGATAAAGGACTCCGGCCAAGTCGTAACAGGCGGCGACGAGGTAATAATAGCAATGACTGCCGACAAATTAAAAAATTTAATACGTAACGCAGGCTCTTATATATTTAGATTCTGGACTGGGAGCTTTAGACTCGTTTCAAATTGTTATAAGTCAAACCCTGTAGCAATTCTTCACATGCCA
>CAJOEQ010000238.1 GCA_905233515.1 uncultured Synergistales bacterium | reverse complement strand
TAACAGCACTAACATCATAATAGCCGAAATTCCTAAAACAGTATTTGTGCCTAAAGATTTGCCTAAAATTTCAAGATAGGGCTTGACCCATTGAATATTAACGCCGATTAATAGTACAACTGCAGCAAGTATAACAACAGGAGTCGGACGCTTTAAAACTAGCAATAATATAACAAGTGCAGCAGCTCCCACTATACTCAAATTTAAAGCGTTAATCATTCTTGAGCCGCCTCACTTTCTGGAATCTCTATAGATTTTGTGAAAATTGGCGCATATTTCGAGACAAAATAACTAATTATCATCAATGCGCACCCATAAGGAGCAACACCGTATATATAAGTATATGGAATTCTCAAAATCGGAGTCGGCCTCCCTGAACGCCCGAAAACTTGAGCAATATACGCCTGTGATTTAGTCAGTAAGAAAACTAGCACGAATAAAACTATTAAATCAATCACATAACCCATAAATTTTTGTAATTTCTCAGGCAATGAGTCTACAAGCATTTCTATAGCAACATGGCTCCCCGTCCTGAATGCTACACTAGCTCCCATATAAATTAGCCAAACTTGACAAAATGCCGAAATTTCTTCCTGCCATAAAATTGGATCGTTCATTACATAGCGTTTAAAGACTCCCACGCTCGTAATTAGAGTCAAGACTATCAAAGCGACTGAAGCAATTATTAAATCAAGATTGCATAAAATTTTTATTAAGGGATTAGCTTTTCTTTTACTCATGAATAAATATTCACCTCGCAAAAAAAAAAAAATGGGAATAAACCCGCCGGCTCATTCCCAGATAATTAAATCATTATTTCATTGCGGCCTTGACTTTGTCATAAAGCCCGTCAGACCACTTGAAAGTCCCGCCGAGTTTATAGAAATCTTGAGCCTTTGTCCTGAAACCTTCTAAAACTTTCTCATCAGGTACTACAACAGTTACGCCCTCTTTTTTCATGAGGTCTAAATAATAGTCATTTGCTTTTGCCTGAAGTTCATTATTATAGACTCCTGCCTCGTAACCGGTTTCAATGAGTGCTTTTTGCTGTTCAGGAGTGAGTCCGTCAAACCACATTGATGAGCAAATCCAGTTCGTGAAATTCAAAACGTGGCCGTCAAGAATTAAATATTTTGCGACTTCATGATGTTTGCGGCCATAAAGGGTGCTTAATGGATTCTCGCCGCCGTCGATTGTGCCCTGTTGTAAAGCTGTGTAGACATCGCCGAGACTCATTCCGACCGGAGTCGCTCCTAAGACCTCAAAACCTTTTGTCTGAATTTGATTTGTAGGAACTCGAATTTGCAAACCTTTCAAATCTTCTACTGTTTTAACGGGCTTAGTCGTCAGTGTGTGTCTTTCACCATATGCCCAGTTAGCTGCGATAATTTTAATGCCCATTTCGTTGAGTTTTTCGCACTGTTCTTTCCACCAATCTGACTGAATCAATTTCCAGCACTCATCCCAGTTAGCAAATAAGAACGGCCCGAACACGATTCCCATATCAGGCACGCCGTAATCCGCAAAAAATGCACCGTCAGCAAGAGTCATAACAGGTTCGCCGAGAAGCATTTGATCAATTAAATCTGTCTTATTTCCGAGCTGTGAGTCAGGGAATAATTCAATTGTGAGTCCTGTATTGCGGGCCGCAAGCAAATCTTTCCATTTTTGAAGACCTTGCCCGACCGGTTCAGTGATTGAATTCTCGAATCCAATTTGTAAGACAGAGTCAGCATATGCACCTGACACGAGTAAAGCTGTTAAAACTAGAGCTGCAAAAAATTTTTTCATAAATAAATGCCTCCTAAAATAAATATAAATTTTTGAACCCAGTCAAACCGGGATTCACTCCACCTGTAAAACTTTATAATTTCCTGCTGACTCGACCGCGTTAATTATGGCCTCATCAGAAATATTTTTATCGCTTAAAATGGCCTCGATAAATTTTGCTTTTATATTAATTGAGTCAATTCCGTTAATTTTCATGAGAGAGTCAATAATTTTTTTATTATCAAGCTCGTTATTTATGCCTGAAATATATAAAACTTTGTAGTCTATTCGCTCAATCTTGAAGATAACCGGCCTTGTTCCATCGTTGCAGCATGCTATCATGAGTCGCTCGTCATGAGTCCAGTTACGCATTATTGAGCCGCCTTGTAATGCAACATAAATATAACGGCTTATGCAGTCCCACGCCTCAGCACATTGAGAGCCGTTGCCTTCTCGCCAGAAATCGTCTTTATCGTCATAGCGTTCAAATATAAAAGTATCGCCGATATTATAAAATGGACATTCACCGGACTCAGGATCTGCGAGATATTTTGCCTGTAAATCTTTATAACATTTTTTGTCAATTACAGTAACTCGGCACTTATGCTGCAAAATTTTTTGACCTCCTGATAAATTTTTTTTCATGGAATAACGCGAAATATTATAACAAAATTTAAGCCTTCAAAGATTCACATATTATACTGATATTGCATGAATGAACGCGCAAAAATTTTTTATTA
>CAJOEQ010000237.1:7101-8561 GCA_905233515.1 uncultured Synergistales bacterium | reverse complement strand
TAAGACTACTTCATTTTACATGATTGTAGGATTAATCAGGCCGGACTCTGGCAGCGTCTTAATTGACGATAAAGAAATTACAGGACTCCCCGTTTACATGCGCGCTCATTCAGGAATTGGATATTTACCGCAGGAAGCCTCAATTTTTAGAAATCTCACAGTCCGAGAAAATATTAATTTAGTCTGGGAAGAAACCGGGCAAAGAAAGCAGGCAAAGGAACTCACGGATCAATTACTCGAACAGTTTAAAATCACTCACATTGCAGAAACTAACGGCTATGCTTTATCAGGCGGTGAAAGAAGGCGTGTAGAAATTGCGCGGGCTTTGACTCTTAAACCTAAATTTATTTTGCTTGATGAACCTTTCAGCGGTATAGATCCCATTGCAGTGGCTGATATTCAATCTATGATTCACGAGTTAAAAGCTCAGGGCTATGGAATATTAATCACAGATCATAACGTTCGCGAGACTCTTTCAATTACTGATAGAACGTATTTAATTCATGATGGGAAAATTTTCCTTGCTGGGTCGCCTCAAGAAGTTGCAGGGAATGAACTAGCTAGAAAATTTTATCTCGGTGAAAATTTCGAATGGGAAGGAGCGCACAAAGATTAATGAATTACCGCATAGAACATGACACAATGGGCGAAATCAAAGTCCCAGCCGATAAATACTGGGGTGCACAGACTGAACGGAGCCGGCAAAATTTTCAAATCGGAGTCGGACTCGAGACAATGCCCCGCGAAATTATAACGGCCTTTGCTTATCTGAAAAAAGCATGTGCAATCGCTAATAATATTTTATTGCCTGAGAGAATGACTCAAGAGAAATTGCAGATTATTTCACAAGTAACTGACGAAATTATTTCAGGTAAATTAGACTCAAATTTCCCGCTGGTAGTTTGGCAGACAGGTTCAGGCACTCAATCAAATATGAATATAAATGAAGTAATAGCTAACAGGGGCAATGAAATAGCCGCAAAAAAATTACTTCACCCTAATGATGATATAAACATGTCGCAGTCTTCAAATGATACTTACCCTTCAGCTATGTATATCGCCGGAGTCTTAGAAGTCAATAAAAATTTAATCCCTGCAATAAATAATTTAATCGCAACTTTCAAGCGTTTAGAATCAGAAAATGCTGACATAATCAAAACCGGGCGGACTCATTTGCAGGACGCTACACCGTTAAGATTTTCGCAGGAAATTTCAGGATGGCGCAACAGTCTTGAATGCGGGCTTGAATATCTAGAGAACTCGTTAAAATTTTTGAATCACATAGCAATCGGCGGGACTGCTGTAGGGACGGGCTTAAATGCTCCTGGAAATTTTGACTCTGAAGTAACGAGCGCACTGACTAATTTAACGGGAATAACTTTCAAGCCGGCAAGTAATAAATTTCACGCTCTCACGTCAAAAAGTGAAATAGTCTTCTCACACGGTGCAATAAAAGCACT
>CAJOEQ010000237.1:5579-7066 GCA_905233515.1 uncultured Synergistales bacterium | reverse complement strand
GCTGCGGACTGGGAGAAATTTTTATACCTGAAAACGAGCCGGGAAGCTCAATAATGCCCGGAAAAGTTAATCCTACTCAATGCGAACAGGTTACAATGATTGCCGCTCAAATAATGGGCAATGATTTAACTATAAGTATTTCAGCGAGCCAGGGCAATTTTGAATTAAACGTGTTTATGCCGGTCTGTGCTTATAATTTTCTCCAGTCAGTAAGATTATTGAGCGAGTCAATTAATTCATTTAACAAAAATTGCGTCTCAGGAATCAAAGCAAATCGCGAAAAAATGCGTGAAAATCTTGATAAATCCCTAATGCTTGTTACGTCTTTAAATCCCGTTATAGGCTATGAGAACGCCGCAAAAGTAGCAAAATTAGCTCACAGTAAAAATATTTCTCTCAAAGATGCCTGCATTGAGCTTGATTTATTGAGTCCTGAAAAATTTAAGGAGGTCGTCAATCCTGAAAAAATGGTCTAATCAAGAAAGTAAAATCAAAAGCAAAACGCGCGAGTCTATAAATCTTGAAATTTCCGCACTCTCAAGCGATGGAGCAGGAATCGCACGAACTGAACGAGGAGTAATTTTTGTGCATGGAGCTTTACCCGGTGAATTAGTAAATGCTGAAATTGTAGCGAAAAAAAAGGATTTCAGCATAGCTGATACTCTAGAAATCATAAAAGCCAGTCAAGAAAGAATCACGCCTAAATGCAAATATTACGGGAAGTGCGGAGGCTGCCAATTACAGCACGCAAATTATAATTTACAGTTAAGACTCAAGGCCGATTTAATACGCGATGCAATGACTCGAATCGGGGGATTTGACTCAAAATTTTTTGATGGCTTAACTTGTGAGGAGTCGCCCTCATCATGGAATTATCGCAATAAAGCAGCCTTCCCAGTTCAGGATTTACACGGAAGAATTATAACGGGCTTTTACAGAGCAGGGACTCACAGGCTTGAATTAATCAGACAATGCCCGGTAAATGCAAAACGCTTAAATGAAATTTACGGGAGAATTTTAGACTCACTTGACACTGTAAAATATCCTTTTGACGGTTATAATGAGCTTAACGGCACTGGCAAATTAAGACATATTATAGCTCGTACAGGAATTAACACCGGTGAAAGTCTTTTATCATTCGTAATAAATGGCAAATTATCAGCAAAAAGCGTTAAATCTCTTGTATCACTTGGCAATCAAGCGAGGCCGAATACTTTAACTCTAAATCATAATTCTAAACCGGGCAATGTCATTTTAGGGACTTACACGGAAAATTTAACGGGTTCGGGCTTAATTTGTGAAATGTTAGGCAAATATAAATTATTCTTTGATACTGCCTCATTTTTCCAGGTCAACACAGGCCAAGCAGAGAAATTATTTAATTATGTAAGCTCACTTGCAAGTGATTCTAAAAATTTGCTTGAACTATACAGCGGCACCGGATCCCTTACATGTTATCTTGCTGAGAACGCGGAAAATATTACAAC
>CAJOEQ010000237.1:0-5520 GCA_905233515.1 uncultured Synergistales bacterium | reverse complement strand
TCTGAAGAAATTATCAGCGATTTACGGGACAATTATGACTCTGTAGTGCTTGATCCTCCCCGTGATGGCTGTGAGAGAAGAGTAATCGAGGCTATAAACGATTTCGGAGTCAGGAAAATTATTTATGTCTCATGTAATCCGGCGACTTTAGCGAGAGATTGCAAAATTTTAGCGTCTCATGATTATAAACTCGTGAGCATTAAGGCATTTGACATGTTCCCTCAGACTGCACACGTTGAAAGCGTTGTAGTTATGCAGAAATAATTATTTATTCAGTTGGAGGGCAATTTTTTTAACATGGAAGCACCGCAAAAAGGAAGTATTTACGATATTTTAAACGGGAGCAAACAATTTATAGTGCCGATCTATCAGAGATTTTACAGCTGGGATCTTGAGCAGTGCCGCCAATTATGGAATGATATTTTTTCAATGCAGAAAAACGGGAGGAAAACTCATTTTATAGGCGCGATTGTTAGTGTAAAAGAAGAAGGCGGAGCTATAGGAGTACAAAAATTTACTATAATAGATGGTCAGCAAAGAATAACTACACTTTTATTAATGCTGATTGCTCTTCGTGATTATGCCGAACAAACGCAGGACGATATTATTAACGTCGACGAAATTAATGATACACTCTTAAAAAATTTACACAAGAAAGATTATGAGCGTTATAAATTGCTTTTAACTGAGTCAGACCGCGATATTTTTATTAGTCTCGTCGAGCATACACCCATAAATCAAAGCACTAAATCAAGATTATTAAATAATTATAAATTTTTCGCTGATAAGATTAATAACAAAGTTTTACAGCCCGCCGAAATTTTCGAGTCAATAGGTAAACTTCAAATTGTAAATATAACTCTTAACCGTTCAGATGATGACGCACAGGCAATTTTTGAGAGTCTTAACTCAACCGGCAAAGCATTATCTGAGTCTGATTTGATACGAATGGGATTAGATCCTGATGAGCAAATATATATTTATGAACATTCATGGCGGCCGATGGAAAAACTTTTCGGGATTGCGTCCAACAATATGGATGATTTCTTTAGAGATTATATAACTCTGAAACTTGCTCGAATACCTAATAAAAATCGCACTTATGAAGAGTTTAAACAGTATAGCATGAATTCAGAATTTGAATCTCATCGTGATTTATGCGCAGATTTATATAAATACGCAAATTATTACACTGATATAATGTTCTCACGCAGCAGCGACCCAGAAATAAATAATTTATATAATGATATTCTTGCTCTGAAAATGAGCGTATCTTATCCGTTTTTGCTTAGAGTCCGCGATGATTACGAGGGGGAAATTATCAGTATTTCAGAATTTAAGCAAATTTTAAGGCTCTGTATAAGCTATGTATTTCGACGGAGTATATGCGACTTCCCGGCAAATTCACTTAATAAAACTTTTGCTATTATGAGAAATGCAATCAAGCCCGATGATTATGTGAATTCAATCAAAGCATTTTTCCTTATGTGCGGCGGTTATCGTGAATTCCCTGATAATGAAAAATTTATTTCTGCGTTTAAGACTCGCGATATTTATACGATGCAGATTCATAAATTTGTATTGAGCCGTCTAGAAATTTATGATAGGAAAACTTTTATTAACATATCAGACTATACGATTGAGCATATAATGCCGCAGACTTTGACTCAGGAATGGCAAAAAATGCTCGGTGATAACTGGCGCGAAATTCATAAAAAATTTTTACACACAATCGGAAATTTGACTCTGACTGCTTATAATCCCGAAATGAGTAATAAGCCTTTTATGGAAAAAATGAACATGCCGGGCGGCTTTAAAGATGTCGAGAGTGCTTTACATTTAAATGATTATGTCAAAACTCTTGACGAATGGAACGAGGCAAATATTATCGAACGAGCGAATTTATTAGCAGCTAAGGCCGTAAAAATTTGGGAATTTCCGAATATGACACCTGAAGAACTCGCAAAATATAATGGACAAGAAGAGCGTTACAGCATGGCAAATTATAATACTAATGCTCATACAATGGAATTATTTAATTTGCTTGACTCACGCATTCAAAATATTTCTCCTTATGTTAGGCGGGAATTCAAAAAATTATATATTGCTTATAAGCTCGATACAAATTTTGCTGATATATTTTTCCAGAGTCAGAGGCTCAGAATTGCTATAAACATGAAATTTGCTGACGTAAATGACCCTGAAGGAATTTGCAGAGATGTAACAGATGTAGGAAGGTGGGGCAATGGTGATATTGAAATTTTCATGGAAAAATTATCTGATATTGATAATGTCATGTATATTATTATGCAGTCTTACAGAAAACAAGAAGATTAACGCGGAGGAGTCTATAATGCCCATAAAAATAGAATCACTTAAGACAGAAAGATTTACAATGAAATTTTTTAGATTTGGTAGCGCGAGTCAAAAGAAATTTATAATAATTCCCGGTACCAGCTTAAAAAGTGTCATGGGTTTTGCTGATTCAGTCTCAGAATCATATAAAATTTTTGCTCAAGATTATGAAGTTTTCTTGTTTGATATTCGCGAGCAATTACCGGGAAATTATAGAATTCAAGATCTAGCGCAGGACTTGGCCGAGTCTCTTGATTCACTGAACATAAAAGAATCTTATATTTTAGGAGTCTCAATGGGCGGAATGATTGCGCAATGTTTAGCTGTGAGTCGTCCTGATTTAGCGCGTAAAATTGTATTAGGCTCTACTGCCTCAAGAATAAAACCGGAATCCGTAAAATTTTTTGATTATTTGCTGACTCTAGCACACGAGGAAAATATTAATAATTTGACTCTGGCATTCTCTGAAAAAATTTATACGCCTGAATTTTTCTCAAAATATCGTGATGCAATTCTTGACGCTAATAAAAACGTGAATGATTTAGAGCTTGAAAGATTTATGATTCTTGCTCAGGCTGTTAAAAATTTTGATATTTATGACGAGCTTGACAAGATAAAATCTCAAGTCTTAGTAATAGGCGCGGGACGTGATAAAATTTTCGGGGCTGATTATTCACAAGAGACAGCTAATAAAATCGGCTGTGATTTATATATTTACGAGAATTACGGCCACGCAGTTTATGACGAAGCACCGGACTATAAAGAAAGAATCATGAAATTTTTTCAGGAGTGATAATTAATGAACATGATAAATTCAAGACTTGCTAAATTACGAAATTTAATGCGAGAAAGAAAATTAGATGTATTTATTTTAATCGTGAGTGAACGCGCAAATTCTGAAAGTTGTCATTATATTTCAGGTTTTCGCGGGAGTTCTGCCGGATTAATAATAACTCAGGACGACGCTATATTAATCACTGACGGGCGATATACTACTCAAGCTAAATTGCAGAGTAATTATAATATAATCATTCAATCAAAAATTTCACTCTATGAATATATAGCAAACGCCGTGAAAGACTCAAACTGGGTTAATGTCGGCTTTGAGGCTGAAAAAATTTCTTATCATGATTACATGAAATATTTTGCTCCAGTAAAAGCTAACTGGGTTGACTCGTCGGATTTGATTTTGACTCTAAGACGCTGCAAAGACTCTCAAGAAATAGAATATATCAAGCAAGCCGCTAAAATTGGCCGTCAAGCTCTTGCAAACGTGTTAAAGCAAACTCACGCGGGAATGAGTGAAATCGAATTTGATATAAAATTGCTCGAACAAATTAAATTACTCGGCGGCGAAAAGGGCTGGGCTCATGATGATTTTATTGTCGCGTCAGGTGAAAGAAGTGCGATGTGTCATGCTCCTGCAACTGATAAAAAATTTATGGACGGCGATATTGTAACAGTCGATTACGGCGCAATGGTAAACGGCTATATGAGTGATATTACAAGAAATTTTGCATTGACTCATTTAAGCGATAAGGCACGAGAAATAAATAATATTTTGTTAGACGCTCATAATCAAGCAGTGAAAGCACTTAGACCGGGCGTATCAGGTTTTGACGTTGATTTAACAGCTCGCAAAGTTATAGAGAGTGCAGGCTACGGGCAATATTTTTTACACGGGCTTGGTCATGGGCTGGGCTTGGAAGTTCACGAGTCGCCGAGATTGTCGCCAACTTCAAAGGATATTTTACGAGTCGGAGATGTCGTTACAATTGAGCCGGGCATTTACATAGAAGGCTTTGGAGGTCTGAGAATTGAAGACGACTATTTAATCACTGAAGACGGCTGCGAATGTCTGACTATTAACGATAATCAAAGTATAGAGGTGATATAATTTCAAGCAATAAACTTACTCTCAAACTTTAACACGTTAAGGCAAAATAAAAGCGTCCTGCCTCAAGTTAATTTGCAGAAAAATAATGACTCTGTGAGATTGTCCGAGTCAGGGCTGCAAAAATCGCAAGGCACTAACAAAGCAGAAAATATCGTGAAATATGACCCGGCCACTAAAAAAATGGATGAGGCCATGAAGAAAGCGCAGAATATTCTCGAAAAAATGCAGGATTTAGCAGTTCTTGCACAGGATTCGAGTCTCGGCGATGCTGATAGAGTAGAAATTCAAATAGAACTCGCTGATTTAAATGATAATTTGTTCATGATTCCCGGAAATTTAAGAATGTCTCAAAATCTTTCACGTGAACAGGCCGAAAACTGGCAGGACTCGCAAGAACGCATGAGGACTCGCATAAACAACGGCGAAAGAATCCCGATTCCTGATTATGAAATTTCGCAAAACTTGAAAACTTTTCAGGCCGGACGCTCAAAAATATTAATAGAGGCAGCAATATAATTTATGTTAACGGCTTGAAATAAGAAATAATTAGCAGTCAACGAATAACAAATTTTATGAAATCTTGATAATTAATCCAAACAGTCGCAGTATTTATATTCGGGTGAAAACCTAGAAGCGGCTGATTTTTTATGCTTGAGTCAATTATTAATTCTACGTCATGATTTATATTATTTATAAGCCCGAACGGAGATACAGAGCCTTTTGTGAGTCCTAAATGTTTATATAATCTCTCATCAGAGCCGAAACTCAAACGAGTGCAATTAATTTGATCGCGCAATTTTTTCAAGTCCGTATGCTTTTCGCCGTCATGAATCACTAAAAAATGTCTCTTACCGTTCGCATCTCGCAAAAATAAATTTACTGGAATCATTCCGCGCTTATTTAGGCCAAGTTTTATAATTGCCTCGATTGTAAAAACTGCCTCATGTTCGTCAAGTTCGTATTTAATGCCTAACTCGTTTAATTTATTCAAGACTTCCTGCAAAATTATAGCCCTCCTGAAAATATATTTATAAATTATATATTATGCAAGCTAAGAATCGGCAAATATCACACGAAAATATTTACTCATGTAATAAAATATATCATGTAAAAAAATTATATTTTTATGAAGGAGTTAATTTTATTTATGCCTGAAGAATTATTTAATTCAGAAGATAACGAAGTAGTAAGACAGCGCAAGGAAAAATTACAGCGTCTCTTAACTGAAGAAGGCTATAATCCCTACGTCAATGAAACATGGGACAGGC
>CAJOEQ010000236.1 GCA_905233515.1 uncultured Synergistales bacterium | reverse complement strand
TAATTCTCAAGAATATAGCGCGCTCCTAAAAAATGAACTCTCAAAAGGGGCATCATTCAGTAAGGCAAATTCTATAGCACTCGGCAAAATTTACACGGGCAGCGATAAATTTATTTCACGGCCTAATAATTTATTAGCACTGTCTTATATAATGAATATCATGGACAATAATTATAACTTGCAAATAATCCCGTTTGAGCGCAGGGGGGATTACTCAAGCAAGAAAATACGCGATGATTTGAGCAAAAATTTATATATGATGCCTGAGAGTTCGCAAAAAATTTTGAGAGATTCAGAAATTGCCGACGAGTCAAAATTATGGCCGTTACTTCAAAATATTTTTATCAGGTCAGACTCTCAAGAATTGCGCAAGATTTACGGGATTGACGAGGGAATCGAGAATTTATTTATAAAAAATTGGAGACAAGCAAAAAATTTAGATGATTTTATAGGCCGGTGCGTTTGTGCTAGATATACAAGGGCGCATATAAGAAGGAGACTAATTTATATTTTGCTGGGACTTGAGAGAGGAGAAACTATCAGGGCATTACGTGAAGGCGTTCAATATGCTAGAGTGCTTGCGTTTAATTCGAGAGGTCAGGAAATTTTGAGAGAGCATAAAAAAAAGTCGCTCATAAAGATTATAACTAGATTGAAGGACGCAGAAAACGAGTCAGCAAAATTTTTCGCTATGACAGAAAATAAAGCCTCATTGTTATATGAAATTTTATTAAAATCGCCTAATATGTCGCGAGAATCACAGAGAGTGCTACAATTCTAAATAAAAAATTTTTCGGAGGTATAAATTTATTTCATGACAAAAAAAATATTCAAGATTATATTTTCCCTGATAGTGCTTGCTTGTGCCTGTTACGGTTTATGGCCGAGATTTAATTTAGAACGCGCAAATAATAACGTTGCGATTTTAGCAGATTATCGAGAAATTACGGCACTGGCGAAAAATTCCGGGCTCGAGGTCGATGACGCAATAAAAATTTTAATTGATAACGGCATGACGGGCTTAATGGTAAGCGAACTCACAGGAGATAATATCGATCACGGGCTCGGACAAGCTGAATTTAAGACGGCACGCGACCCAGTAAAAGGCACTGAGGGGACAATAATTTCAATAATGCCTGACAGTCCATATAAAGATTTGCTTAATAAGTGGCTGCGATTGAGATTTGCTATTTCTGATGATAAGAACGCTCCCGTAAAAATTCCTATGTCATTTAATGTATTCAAGACTTCGGGAATAATTCCGGACATTGACGGACTCGAGGCAGCAAAGAGAAATAATCTTCCCATTTATTACAGGCCGGCACCTTCTCCGGGGCATTTGGCAGATAGAGCGGCTTTAATGCTCAGAAAAGTTCACGAATTATATAAATTAGCTGCTTTTACTCCGGCGGGTGAGATTGTTTCAGGTTATCCCGATGTAAGCGCGCTTGCTAAGACTGCACATGACTTAAATTTGCCCGTTGCTCTTGTTGAGTTTTCGCGTCAAGTCGGTGAACCTGCTATGAATGCGCTTTCTTCACCGTTGTTAATTCCCCTTCACAGCGTAACAAATGACGAGATGACAGCGCGTAAAATTTCAAGAGTTGCTTTGCGTGAAAGACTTTTGCGGGCGGCTGTTGAGCGTTCAGTGAGATTTTTATTATTACGTACTGCACCGCCTAACTCGTCAGAATTCATATTTGAAGATTTTGCGCAGGAAGTGAAATTATTAGCTGAAGGACTCAAATCACACGGATTTAAACTTGCTTGGCCTGCTCCTGTTTTTGCGAGTGTAAAGCTGAACACAAATATTTTTGCGGCTTTTGCTTTATCAGGAGTGTTATTTTTCGCGTTATATTCTTATTTAATTAGAATGGGACTCGCTAATAACAAGAAAAATTTTGCGATATTTATTATTTTAGGAATAATTACGGCTGGAGCGATTTATAAATTTTCAGGAATTGCGAGACTCGCGGGGGCATTCTGTGCGCCTTTGATTGCTGTAGAAGCTGCTTTAATTGCGATGGATTCAAATCGAGACAAAAATTTAATTCCTGCGTTCTTATTTGCGATAATAAGCGGTCTTGCTTTGGCATCGTTTTTCAGCGTTACAAGTTATATGCTTAGATTGCAAACTTTTTCGGGCGTAAAATTGACTCTAATATTGCCGCCTGTTCTTGTTTTATTGCATGACTTAAAGAAAAGAATACACCCGGAGTCATTAATTGAATTTCTCTCAAGGCCGCCGCTATGGGGTGAGCTTGTCTTAATCGGCGTATTACTTGCTGCAGTGGGCTTAATGCTGTTCAGGAGCGGCAACGTTGCATTTATACCGGGATTTGAGGCAAAATTACGCGAGACCCTAGAAAGAGTCTTAATTGCCCGGCCTCGTACTCGTGAAGTATTTGTCGGTTATCCTTCGTTATTGTTATTAAATTTTCTTGTCAGCAAAAAATTATTTGCTCATTACCGCGAAATTTTAAGAATCGGCGTTGTATTAGGTTTCTCGACCGTTATAAATAGTTTTTGCCA
>CAJOEQ010000235.1 GCA_905233515.1 uncultured Synergistales bacterium | reverse complement strand
TAAAACGAGCAGTTGACGCAATAGAAAGCGCATTACTCACAAATAAAGAAGTCTGGACTATAGGACTACCCATTCACAACCCGCAGGAAGTAGCAAGACCTGAGTCTCTTGGCCTGAGAGTCGCAAAAAATTCCGGTGAAATTCCTTCAAGTGCAAAAGTATTAATCAGGGCGCACGGTGAATCACTTGATGTGATAAAAAATTTGCAGGCTCGGCAAATTGAAGTAATTGATATGACCTGTCCATTTGTTAAGAAAGCTCAAGATTTAGCAAGTAAATTATCACGAGAAAATTATTTTATTGTCTTACTAGGCGATAAAAATCACCCTGAAATTATAGGCATTCTCGGACATATCGAACCGGGGCAAAATTCTCAAGTCGTCGCTAATGAAGACGAGGCCGCAAAAATTACAAGTCATTCAAAAATTGCGTTAATCTCACAGACTACTCAACGAGAAGAAAGACTCGCGAAAGTGGCCGGAATCTTAACGGGGAAAACTCAACAATTACTAGTATGTAATACAATTTGCAAGGCAACTTCAGAAAGACAAGAGTCAGCGCGTTCACTCGTGAGAAATAATCACGTTGACGGTGTTATTTTAATCGGGGGCAAATCCAGCGCGAATACTGGGAAGTTACGCGACATTATAGAGTCTGAAGGCGTAAAAGTCCTATGGCTCGAAGATAATTGCGAACTGGAAAATAATTTAAACTGGCTCGCAGATAAAAACGTGATTGGTATAGCCGCAGGAGCAAGCACTCCGGCATGGCTTATCGATAAAATAAAATTTAGTATTGCGGAACAAAAGGCAGTCAAGGGGGATTGATTCATTATGGATCAGCAAGAAGTTTTTGAGCGTCAAGAAACACAAGACGCAGCGCAGACACAGGAAAATCCCAGCACAATGGGACAACAGGAAAATCAGGCTACAGAATCAGAATCAGTGAAAGAGCCTGAGACGATGCAGGAGCTTTTAGATCAATACGGAAGCACTGTACGTTTACGCAAGGGAGAAATTCTCACAGGAACAGTCGTAAGTAAGACAGATGCGGGCTGGCTCGTAAATGTCGGCTTTAAGTGTGAAGGTTTATTACCCGAGAAAGAGTACTCTAATCATTCACTTATTGAGAGCGGAGAAGAACCTAAACCGGGCGATCAAATCGAGGTCGAAGTTACTAACGTGCGAGACGGTGAAGAGGCACAATTAACTCTAAGCCGCTGGAGACATGAATTTGAAAAACGCTGGCAGGCACTTGAGGCAAAAATTAATGAGAGTCCTTCAATGCAGGTTAAAGGAGTCAGCAGAGTTAAAGGCGGTCTTATGGTCGATTGCTGCGGACTCGAGGGCTTTATACCGATTTCGCATTTGACTATTACCGGGAAGGGCGTAAATCCTCAAAATTTTGTCGGGCATAATTTAACCGTCAAAGTGTTAGATCATGACAGGCGCAAACATAGACTCGTATTCTCAAGACGTGAATTACTTGAGCAGGCAGAAAATGAGCGCAAAGCAAAATTTTATGAGAGAGTTCACGAGGGTGATGTTCTCGAGGGTGAAGTCAGCAGCCTGACGGATTTCGGCGTGTTCGTGAATCTCGGCGAAATGGACGGACTCGTTCATGTTACTGAATTAACTTGGAAACGTAATGTCAAGATTCGCGAGATGTTCAAGAAGGGCGATAAAGTTACTGTTAAAGTAATCGGAATCGACAAAGAAAATGACAGAATTTCCCTGAGCATTAAGCAAGTTTCCGGAGATCCTTGGGACACTGTGAGCGAGAGAATTCACAAGGGCGATGTCATGAAAGGTGTAGTAACTAATTTGACGGAGTTCGGAGCATTCGTTGAGCTTGAACCGGGAATCGAGGGACTTGTACATGTCGGCGATATCAGCTGGACCAGAATCAAGAGACCTCGCGACGTTTTAAAGCGCGGCCAAGAAGTTGAAGTGTTAGTGCTTGAAGTCGACACGGAGAAAAAACGTATCAGCTTAGGCTGTAAACAGCTTAATGACCCGTGGAGCAATATTACTGAACGCTATCAGCCCGGACAAGATATTAAAGTCAAAGTTGTAAGACTCGCAGATTTCGGCGCATTCGTTGAAGTTGAAGAGGGAGTCGAGGCTTTAATTCATATTTCACAGATCAGCCGCAGCAGAGTCGAGAAACCAGGCGACGTATTAAGCGAAGGTCAGGAAGTCGAGACAAGAATTTTAGAGGTCAACCCTGAACAGCGCAGAATGAGACTCTCAATGAGAGAACTTGAGCCGGAGCCAGAACCTGAGCCGGTACCAGTTCAGGAAGAGCAAGAAATAATCAAGCCTGAACGTTCAGAACGTCCCGATCAGCCTAAACGTGAGAAACGCGAAAAACGCGGCAAATCACGAGCAAGAGCCCTGAAAGAGTCAGCAGGTTATGAAGATGACGAAGAAGGAGTCGTATATAATCCATTTGCTGAAGCCTTCAAAGGTGCTGACTGGACAAACGAATAAATAAAAATTTTTGCCTGCCGCCGTCTCCCACCCACCCACCCCGACGGCGGCTGTGATTCAACTAT
>CAJOEQ010000234.1 GCA_905233515.1 uncultured Synergistales bacterium | reverse complement strand
CACCGAGCGGGACTCCCGTAAAAGCTGCGGCGGCTGGTGAAGTATTATTTGAAGGCTGGCTGCGTGGATATGGACGAGTAATAATTTTAGATCATGGGCGGGATTTCTCGACTCTGTACGCTCATTTGTCAGCAAGTTTAGTTAAAGAGGGTCAAGTTGTCAGAGCAGGCTCAACAATCGCCAGAGTCGGCAATACTGGAAATACTACAGGTTATCATTTACATTTTGAAGTCAGGAAGGGCAAATTTGTGCAAAGTCCTTTAGACTATTTAAAGCGATAATAAATAGAGGTGAGAGAAATTTTTATCATGAAAAAAATTTTTGCGGCTTTCTTGAGTATATTAATTCTTGCAAGTATAGCGAGTTCTGCAAATATAGACAGTCAAATTAAATCGGAAAAAAGAAATCAGGCCGATATGCAGAAGAAAATCAAGCAATATAACGAGATCGCTAAAAAGAAATCGCAGGAGTCTAAGACTCTTTTAAGCCAGCTTTCAAGACTAAGACAGAATGCAAATGACTCACAAGTTCAAATGCAAAATCTTGAGAAGGAAAATTCACGCCTTCAGTCTTCAGTCAGTGAGCTCAATAAACGCATAAAATCTCTAAATGAGTCAATGGCCGCAATTTCTCAAACTTTACGAGCGCGAATCACTGACATGTATAAATTCATGCCTGAAGAGAATACTTTGAGTCTTTATTTGAATTCTGACAGCCCCCACGATGCAATTAACACGGCTTATATAATGAGGCGTTTTGCTGCTCATGATTTGGCAATGTTTGAAGATTTACGCGCTAAAGAGCAGGAATTAATCAAAGCAAGACAACAGCTCGAACAAAATAAATCACGCATTCAGACTCAGACAAATGAACTCAAGAAAAAACGCGACGAATTCGACTCGACAATCAAGAAAACTGACTCGCTTTTAAGAAACGTGCAATCTGAGCAAAAAAAGGCCGAGTCAGCAGCAAAAGAATTAGAGGCCGCTCAACGTGCAATCGGAAATAAAATCACGTCTTTAATGAATCAAAAGAAGAAAGCAGCTTCTAAACCTAAACCCGCACCGACAAAGAAATCAACTAAGACTCAAGATCCAGTTTTAGCAAAAAGAGAGCCCGTTCAACCTAAAAGCGTACCAGCTCCGGGGGCGGGGATTCCTTCACAGCCTGTAAACTCTCTAGCTTGGCCGGTAAATGGTACAGTTACAATGCAATACGGTTCGCGAGTCCATCCTACTTTTAAGACGAAAATTTTTAACTCGGGAATTGACATAAAAGCCGCGCCTAATACTCCTGTAAAAGCTGCTGGGCCCGGTGAAGTCCTTTATCAAGGATGGCTGCGAGGATTCGGCCAAGTCGTTATAATCGATCACGGCAATGATTTATCAACAGTGTACGCTCATTTAAACGGGGCTTCAGTTCGTGAAGGTGCTGCGGTCAAAACTGGTACAGTAATAGGCCGTGTAGGAAATTCAGGCACTGACTCAGAATATGCGCTACATTTTGAAGTCAGGAAAAAAGGTTCAGCCCAGAATCCAATGAATTATTTGCGTTAATAAAAATTTATTCGTGAATGCTGTATAATTCTACTATCATTTAAAGGCAGGTGCATAATTCAATTTATGAAGAAATCCGCAAAGAAATTATATATATTTTTAGCTGTAATAATCGCTCTTGTTATTAGTTCTCAAAGTTTCGCGGCAGAATTCACCGAGGCAGATTTTAACAGAATATCACCGTTTAATATAAGATCTTTATGGCTGCTGCGTCAAATTCGTTCATTGATAGAAAATTATCAAGTCGACGCGGAAAAGAAAGAAATCACCGACGATGAATTATTACACGGTGCAGCTAAAGGAATGGTCGAGGCTTGGAAAGATCCCTATACGCGTTTTGTGTCGCCTAAGCAGTTAAGAGACGAGGAAATCGAACTTGAAGGACATTACGGCGGTTTAGGTATGTACGTGGGAGAAAGGGACGGCCAAATTTTAGTAATTAGTCCTATGGAGGACTCGCCCGCTGAAAAAGTAGGACTCAAGCCTAAGGATCAAATTGTAAAAGTTGATGACGAAGTTGTTATCGGCTGGACTTCTGATAAAGTTGTTCAGAAATTACGCGGTGAACCAGGCACAAAAGTTACAGTCTGGGTGAGGCGTGAGGGCGAAGAAGAATTATTAAGTTTCGAGATTACCCGCGAAGAAATTAAATTAAAGAGTGTACGCTCTCAAATGCTTTCTGATGATATAGGTTACTTGAAATTAACTCAGTTTAAGCAGAAATCAGACGATGAGGCACGAACAGCACTAAGAGATTTAATCAAACAAGGGGCGCGCGCTTTAATTCTTGATTTACGCAATAACGGCGGGGGACTTCTTGATGTCTGTGTTAGGATTGCGAGTTTCTTTCTTAGAGACGGCTTAGTAGTTGAGACTAAGGGAAGATCTGACAGATTTGACGAAAANNTCTCAAGAAATTTATATATAACAAATATGCCCATGATCGTATTAATTAACGAGGGCAGTGCGAGCGCGTCAGAAATTTTAGCAGGTGCTTTGAATGATAGAGGCCGCGCTAAATTAATCGGTCAAAAAAGTTTCGGAAAAGGCAGCGTGCAGACTTTATTCCCATTGACTGACGGGAGCGGAGTTTATATAACTATTGCGAGATATTACACGCCTTCAGGAAAAGTAATAGATCACGTTGGACTCTCACCTGATATCGAGGTCAAGGGCGAACCTAATAGAGACATGACTAAAGATGAGCAGTTACAGCGCGCAATAACTGAAATTAAGAAATCCATGCATATATTAACTAATAACAGGAAAAAATAAGGAGGCTTTTATAGAATTGAAGAATGTAGATTTATTAGTCGGAGCTCAATGGGGCGACGAAGGAAAAGGCAAAGTTGTTGATATTCTAGGCTCTGAGGTTGACGTTTTCGTGCGTTATCAGGGCGGGGCAAATGCCGGACACACGGTTGTTGTTGATGGGCAAAAAGTAGTCTTTCATTTATTGCCGTCGGGAATGCTTTATCCCGGAAAATTATGCGTCTTAGGAAATGGACTCGTCCTTGATCCTGAACAATTTTTGAATGAGACTTCAGAACTTTACGCGCGCGGTCAAGATAGAGCAAGACTCGCAATAAGCCCGCATGCACATGTAGTAATGCCCTATCACAAATTACTAGACAAGTTACAGGAAGAAGCACGCGGGAAGGGCCGCAAAATCGGCACAACAGGGCGGGGGATCGGACCGTGTTACGTTGATAAATACGCTCGTTCAGGTTTAAGAGTTGAAGATTTAATTGATCCTGATGTTTTGCGCGAGAGATTAACATATATTCTTGACGAGAAGAATCAATTAATCACGAAATTATATAATCAAAAGCCGCTCCCGTTTGATGAAATTTACGAACCTGCTAAAAAATGGGGTGAAGCCTTAGCACCTTATGTAGCAGATACCCGCGAATTATTACGCCGTGCAGTTGATGAAGGTCAGCATATTTTACTCGAGGGCGCGCAGGCGGCATTACTTGATATAGATCACGGGACATATCCTTATGTAACAAGCTCGTCTACTTCTGCATCAGGTGCGTTTACTGGGACAGGTTTAGCTCCTAATGATTTAACGCGCGTTATTTCAGTCGTGAAGGCTTATACAACACGAGTCGGCGAAGGCCCCTTCCCAACTGAAGATTTTGGCGATGACGGCGAAAAATTACGTCAGAACGGCGGCGAATTCGGAGCAACTACAGGACGGCCAAGACGCTGCGGATGGCTTGATATTCCCGGACTTCGTTACTCAATGGAATTGAACGGCGCGAATGTTATAGCACTCACAAAATTAGACGTATTAACAGGCATGGGCGGTATTAAAGTCTGCACATCGTACGATCTTGACGGCGAAAAAATTACGAAATGGCCGACTGACACGAGAAAACTTGCGGAGTTAAAGCCGAATTACGAGATTTTGCCCGGCTGGAATGAAGATATAACGTGGTGCAAAAAATTTGAAGAAATGCCCGCAAATGCACAGGCTTATGTAAAGTATATCGAGAATGCTTTAAATGTCCCAGTCGCATTAATAGGCGTTGGCCCTGATAGAAATCAGACTATTAACAGGGGAATATAATTTCTTGTTCGTGCCTAAAATTGATTTCTTAACGTTGAACGACATTCCCGGAGTCCTGCGCATAAATTCGGGAATCTCTTGGACTTGGCCGGAAGACGTAATTAAATCTGACTTGAGCAATGACTCAAACAGTGAATTAACTTATATAGGAGCTTTCGCAACAACAACGGAGGCTCCTTTACTCGGTTATGCTGTTCTCGGTCGTGATAGGCGGGTCGGTCAGTTAATGGCGTTAATCGTCGATAAAAATTTTCAGCATAGGGGAATCGGCACGCAGTTATTAATCGCTGTCAGTGATTGCGCGGTCTATATGAATTTCAAGCGGTTAAGACTCAGAGTCAGAAAATCAAATCAGGCAGCAATAAATTTATATTCTCGAATGTCATTTATAAGCGAAAAAGTAAGACGCGGCTATTACTCAAACGGTGAAGACGCTATAGTAATGAGCGCAAAGCTCCCGCTAATGCCCAGATCATGAGAGTTTATATACCATTTAGTGACGGCTCTTCAGTTTCTTTTGACGGTGAAAATTTTACGATTTATCGCGCACCTAAAGATATTGAAGCAGTTGACAGACCAAATATTAACGACTTAAGCAAGGCAGAAATCGCATGGTCTAAACGTTGGAGCGATATAGTTAAAGCACTTGAAGGAGCTTACAGAAGAGAACTCAACAAAACAAAGGAGGAGCGGCACAAGAGAATATACAAGCCGCAATAATTTATATGAATGTGAAGGAATTTTTACGCAGAAATTGCAGGCCGTTATTTAATTTTATCAAGAAAGCGAAATTGTTAATCTTATTTGCAGGTGAGGGCTGCCCGCTCGTGTTTAATTTCAGGAATTACAGCGCAAATAATTTTTTCAGGAAAATAATAAAATTTCTCGTTACTCCGTTTATGATTCTAAANCGCAAAGGTCTCGCAATAGTCCTAATTATCAAAGATGAGGCGCAATATATTCTTGAATGGCTTAATTTTCACGTCAAGCAAGGAGTCTCACATTTTTTTATTTATGACAATGAAAGCAAAGATAATTTACTTGAAATTTTACAGCCTTGTATAGCAAATGGGCTTGTTACTTATAATAAAATCCCCGGCAAAGTCAGACAGACTGACGCATATAATCACGCGATATATAATTACAAGAAAAAATTTAAATATTTTGCAGTAATCGACGCTGATGAGTTTTTATTTACTCCTGATAATGCAGAGTCAGGAGCGTTATATAATTTTATTGATAATTTCATGACTAATCACAAAAACGCAGGCGGACTCGGAGTCAACTGGCTTATATTCGGCTCAAATGGTCATAAGACTAAACCGGCGGGCGGTGTCTTAAAGAATTTCACGCGATGTGCAGTAAAAGATTTCGGCCCTAATCACTTTATCAAGACTATATGCGATCCGATGAAAGTGTTTTATTACGGACACTGCCACTTTCCGACATACCGCAGGGGCTTTCACAATCTCGACGAGAACG
>CAJOEQ010000233.1 GCA_905233515.1 uncultured Synergistales bacterium | reverse complement strand
GCAAGTTTTCGACTGCCTGAGCTGTAACGCATTAAAGCCCCCCATTCGTCTGTGCTTGATTTCTTCATGCAATCCGCAAAAATTTCTGTTCCAAAGAATATATTAATCCTTGCGTCAAATAACCCCTTTGAACTCTTAATATTAAATCTTTGCTGTAGAGTCTTATAATGAGCTTTCCAGTGAATTTGCATTAATCCATAGTCGCCGCCTTTAGATACTGCATTAGCATTAACTGTTGACTCGTGTACGATAATTGCTGCTATAACGTAGGGATCTATATTAAATTTTTTTGCAGCCTCTATCACGATTTCTGCAAATCTAGCCGCGCGTTTTTCTTGTAATGCAGGATTCGTCCGAGTAAATAAATCAGTTATATTTTTGACTCGTGAATCTTTGGCGGCCTCTGAAATATTAGCAAAGACGACTAATAAAATTATTATCAGCGCAAAATTTTGTAATTTTCTCATGCGTTATTTTTTCGAGTTAGTTCGCAAAATTTTTAGTCCGGGTTCGCCTAAAATGTCATTACCCTTCCCGTAACGTACAACAGCCTCACGCCAAGATCCGTCTTCATTAGGTGAATAATCGCCGATCGCCTTTCTCAAAGCAACAAGAGCTACATACATATCTTTAATTGAGTCAAGATATTCTGTTTTTACTAATTGATATGCTGTCTGAGCGTTTATTAAATCAATCTGCGCGCCCATTCCTTCAGAGTACATTAATTCAGTGATTCTTAATTCTTCTTCTGAGCGTTCGACTTGTCGTTTTTTGTCCTTCTCTGATGCGGCGGCGTTTCTCCAGTTATTCATTGCAACTGTAATATCTCGTCTTGTCTGCTCCTGTAATGCGTCAAGATTTGCTTCTGCGGCCTGAACTAATCTATCAGTATTCAAGACTTTATATTTTGTCTCATTTCCGTTAGTTAACGGCACTGTGAGAGTTAAACTTGCGCCCGCTTCTCCGCCGTTAGGTGTTGCTGAGGCTTTAGGATCTGCCCACGGAGTCCACTGGAAACCGAAATCAAGAGTCGGCGATAATCCTTTAGCGGTCAATTTTTTCACGATTTTAGCGCGTTCGAGATTCAATTTTGCGCCCCTCACATCAGGACGAGCCAATAAAGCCGCGTCATAATCAAGAGCTATATCAAATTGCGGTACTTGTAACTCACCTTCTACAGGTTCAACGTCGAGTCCTCCGGCCATCAGGGATAATTCAGCAAGCAAATTTAAATATATCGTCTCAGCATCCTTTACGAGAGTTTCAGCTTCTACAACTTGCGCCTCACTTCTGACAATATCGAGTCTAGGTACTAATTCTTGATTATATTTTTCCATTGTAACTCTATGATTTTCTGCACGCTGTAACATGATTTCACGCTGTAATTTAATATTTTCACGTGCAAGAACTGCGCTCCACCATGTTTCTTCAGCCGTTGCGATTAAAGTATTTAAATTTGAGTCAAAATTTGCCCGTGATACTTCATAACCGAGTATATTTTGCTTTTCGTCAAGTTTATAACTTCCGCTTATGTCGATTCTTTGTGTGAGAGAAAATTTTAAATTACCTATTGCCGGGTGATATTCTTTCTCGTCGCCGTTTGCTTGAGCAGTCCCCCATGAACCTGACGCAGCTAAATTTGTTTTCGGTCTCTGATAAGCTACTGACGCAAGGACTGAATAATAACTTGCTTCTACATTTTTTATTGCTGCCTTGAGAGTGTGATTATTGAGCAAAATTTCATTAATATACTGCGGGAGAGTCATAGAGACTGACGCGAAAGACACCGCCGGAGCCGCTATAACTGCCGCAAAAACTGGTAAAATTTTCTTGATTCGCTTTAAAACTTGCATATAAGCTAATCTCCTTTAAAATAAAATAAACTATTTTGACGTATGATATAAAATCACAGCAAATTTTGCATGACGTTTTTTAACGATAATTGCCGCGATAATATAACACTTTTGCGATTATTTGCGAAATTTTTAAAAATTTTTTGCGGGCGGGAGGGACTATAATAAATATTGCATGATTCCATATTCTGCGAAATTTTATCAAGGCGCGGGGGACTCGTTAAGATTTATATTTGCAAGAATAGCGGCGTGAAAATTTTTATCAAACGGACGGATTTAGAGAGAATACAGACTCATTAAAAAATTTTCATGTTTACGCAAAATATATTTAGTATCAAAGATGATTTTTACTACTACATTTACTAATACAAAAAGTTAAATTTTTATCAGTTATAGCAATGACTTACAAATAAAAAATTTTTGCTATTAATTCAATTTAATAACAGTGCTATAATCACGGAAAAAAATATTTTTCAGGAGGCTTAAATTTTTATGGCAGTAAATCTCAGAGGCCGCAATTTCTTGACTCTAATGGACTTCACGACGGACGAAATAAATTATTTATTAAATCTTGCTGCTGACTTGAAAGCAAAAAAACGCGCGGGGATTCGCGGCAATTCTTTATCAGGCAAAAATATCGCGTTATTATTCGAGAAGGCTTCAACACGGACTCGCTGTGCTTTTACTGTAGCATGTGTTGACGAGGGAGCGCACCCGGAATTTCTCGGGAAAAATGACATTCA
>CAJOEQ010000232.1 GCA_905233515.1 uncultured Synergistales bacterium | reverse complement strand
AACATCAGCGTGCTGCGCCATGTGCCAGCCTATCATCTGGTCAACGTCCATCTTGTAAATATGATCTGCTGCGAATATGCAAACTCGATCAGCCCTGTAACGGGTTATCATGTGCTTGGCCTGATAAACTGCGTCTGCTGTGCCCTGGAACCAGTGCTCACCGCTCCACATCTGCGCCGGTATTGTCGTAACGAAGAAATCACGGCCTCTCATTGCTCCGCCGAATTGCCAGCCTCGTTCAATATGCTCGCTCAAAGACTGACTCTTGAACTGGGTTAATACGTAAACGGAATAAATCCCGCTGTTAATTAAATTGGAGAGTGCAAAATCAATGATACGATACTTTGCGGCGAAGTAAACTGCAGGCTTTGCGCGATAACGTGTAAGCGGCATTAAACGCTCGCCCTTGCCTCCTGCGAGAACGATGCCTAACACTCTTCCGTGTTTGCCTGTGTACATGAAATTAAACCTCCTTCATATTTTATAAACAAAGCCCCTCGCAAATTTTTATATTTACAAGAGGCATTTATTCCTGAATTACTGCATTAAATCTTCATACATTGCTCTATAGAGACCGGCTGATTTGTCCCAGGTAAAATCTTCACGCATTCCCTCAAGCATTATATTTTTCCACGCGTCTTTATTATTGTAATAACGATCAATAGCGCGCCTCAATGCCCACATCATGCCGTCAACGTCGCAAGTTTGGAAAGTGAATCCGTTTCCGCCTTCTGGTCTGTCAACGTCGAATACTGTATCACGCAATCCGCCGACTTCACGAACTACAGGCACTGTGCCATATCTCATTGAAATCATCTGCGATAATCCGCACGGCTCAAATACTGACGGCATCAAGAAAATATCTCCGCCAGCATACATTAAGTGTGATAAAGGCTCGTCATAACCTTTGAATAATTTAATGCTGCCCGGGTTAGCATCTGCTGCCTGCATAATTCCGTTTTCTATCCAGTCTTGGCCGGAGCCGAGAATTAATAATTTTGCGCCCGTTTCTGCAATTTGATGAGCCGCATTAAATACCATATCGAATCCCTTTTGTTCAACGAGTCTGCTTACACACACTATAACAGGAGCGTCCGTGTTCTCGTCAAATCCCGCGCGTTTAAGTAATTCTCTCTTACAAGCTGCCTTACCTTTGAGATCTTTAACTGAAAATTTTGCCGGTATTGCCTTATCTCCGTTTGGATCCCAGAATTTAGTATCAAGTCCGTTAATAATGCCGCGTAACTTGCTGCGCTGCTGATAGAGAATCCCCGATAATTCACGAGTTGACTCGTAAGTCTGAATCTCATTCGCATATGTCGGTGATACTGTGCTGACTGCTGTAGCTGCTACGATTCCGCCCTTAAGCAAATTAATTTGTCCGTAAAATTCCATTGTTGAAGAACTAAAGCTCCAAGGTTCAAGCCCTGATGCCTCAAGGAACGGGGACGGCTCAAAAATTCCCTGATATGCGACATTGTGAAGAGTCATAATGCTTTTCTCGCCGGTCTGCCGGTAGTGTCGATGCCAAGCTAAAGCACATGGAAGAAACGCGCTCGTCCAGTCATGACAGTGATAAATATCCGGTACCCAGTCAATTGCGTTCTTAAGCTCTAGCGCCTGCATACAGAAAACGGCAAAAGGTGAAGCAGTCCAAAAATTTAACTGCGAGGGATACATATCGCCTAAATAATCATCAGCCTTCAAAAAATACGTCGTAACGCCTTTAACATCGGCCTTAATTATTTCCGCTGAATGAATGCGCCAATCATAAGCCGCGTAAACTTTTTTGCGCACTGTTGTTGTTTTCACGCCTGAAGCTGCGACTCTTTCAAGAACTCCCGGCCAAGCAGGAGTTACTACTCTTACATCTACACCCGCCTGACATAATGCTTTCGGCAGAGATCCCGCAACATCTCCGAGTCCGCCGACTTTTGAATACGGTGCAAGCTCTGTCGATACAAATAAAACTTTTATTCCACTACCGTTTTTTACAGCCATTTTTACTACAATTACATTCCTTTCACTACAAAAATTACATGCCTCTGAAGTCTATTGAATAGGCTTTTGCGGCATATTCGCGAACTACTCTGTGTGTATTAAAGAAGCTCGCGTCAAGGGCAATAGTATGCCTCATCATATCGACCCACTTATCATGATTGTTGTAGTACGTGGGAATTACTTTTTTCTCTAATTTCTCATAGAGGTCAATTGCGTCAAGATCCGCATTCGTCTCTGTAGGTTCAGGCCCGATTGACCAGCCCGTTACGTCCTCAATCCAGCCCTCAATCCACCAGCCGTCGAGTACGCTGAAGTTCATGATACCGTTCATTGCGCACTTCATTCCGCTTGTTCCGCTTGCTTCTCTAGGTCTGACAGGAGTATTTAACCAGACATCTACACCCTGAGTCAAAAGCGATGCAATTTCCATATTGTAATTATCAATAAATATAATAGGAAGTTCTTCGCCTAATTCGCGCCCGGCCTTTCTGATTTTCTGTAATAATCTCTTGCCGCCGTCATCATGAGGATGAGACTTACCAGCAAAAATAAATTGAACCTTCCCGCCCGCTATTCTCTTGAGTCTTGCTACATCAGTCAATAGCAAATCTGCTCGCTTATAAGTCGCAGCACGTCTTGCAAATCCTAATGTCAATTTATTCGGGTCTAGCTGCACACCGTTTGACTCAAGGACTCTAGCAAATAATCTCAATTTTGAAGCCTGATGAGCTGCCCAGACTTCATCTTTTGGAATCGTAAGAGCCTGAACGAGTCTTCCCGGGTCTAACTCCCAGCCGGGTATATGCTTATTATAAAGTTTTCTCATTCCTGAGCTTACCCACGTTGTAGGATGGATTCCGTTTGTGATCCAGTCTACAGTTTCCATTTTGAACATTGCATTACTGACTTCGGCGTGTTTTTTCGCGACTCCGTTTACATAGCGGCTATATCGTAGTCCTAACTCAGTCATTGATACGCCGGGCATGTTCGGCATCATTCGTCGAATAGTTGCAAGTGCGTCATCAGGGAAGACCTGATCAATTAAGCCGAACTCAAAATAATCGTGGCCTGCTGGGACTGGCGTATGAGTCGTAAATACAACTTGTTCGCGGATTCTGTCAGGGTCATAATAGCCAAGTTCACGCATTAATTCAAGAGTCAAGAATCCCGCGTGGCCTTCATTAAGATGGAATGTATCAATATTCATATAGCCTAAAGCGCGCAGCATTCTCAAACCGCCGACTCCTAAAATAAACTCTTGACAAAGTCTGTAGCGATTATCACCGCCGTATAAATACCAGCATAATTTACGATCATCGGGGTGATTAGGCTCGAAATCAGTATCAAGAAAATAAATCGGTAAGGGGTAACCTGTTGCGCCTATGCACTCATATACCCAGACTCCGACTTGAATCTCTCGGCCTTGAATAGTGATTGAAATTCTGTTAGGTAATAATGTTAATTCTTTGGAAGGATCCCATACTACGGGCTTTTCTTTCTGCCAGTCATCTTGATTGAATTCTTGAACAAAATATCCCTTGCGATATAAAAGCGTTACTCCTGCCATAGGAACTCCGAGATCTGCGGCACTCTTGAGAATATCACCCGCTAAAACTCCAAGTCCCCCGGAATAAGTTGGGATAGACTCTTTAAGTCCGACTTCCATTGAGAAATAAGCCACTGGGCGGAAAGCGGGATCATTTTCCATAAGCGTCCGGAGAGAATTTCCGAGATCACTTCTGTGTAGTCTTTGTATCATGTAATTTAATTAACTCCTTTCCGGTTAAAAGCAGACGGGCGAATTTAAATATAATTTTTCCCGGCTACAACTCGTAACTGCAAAAACTCTTTAAGATTTTAGAGAATTTGCTGCGTAAAAATTTTTTCATGTCAATATATTAATTGATATTTTCGTGAGGTCATTATCTCATAAAATGCTGATTTTTGCGATAAAAGGCGATTATCTTTTATTTTCTTGAGTCATTATTATTTGCTTAACTCATTCAAGATAAACAGCGGAATTAATTAAAATATTTTCAAGCCTTCACGTTATTTTGCACATTCAAGATATAAATTTGAGTCCGTGATAAAATTTTTGAGTTTAATAATTTGCCCGTTCTCACACAAAAAATTAAATATAAATTACACCGCATAATTTTAACTTAGTGATAAAATTTTTCAGTCATTAAATTATTCATGAAGAGAGCTATTTTTTACATCATGAAGAAACACTACAAATTTTCACGTTCATTAATTGCTTTATTTGTCATGTTCACGCTCTTAATCTGACATTAAAGCACTCACTCAGAAAGCACAGCAAGGCGACATAAAATCACAGGTCGAACTCGGTTTCATGTATCACGAGGGGAAGGGAGTCAAGAAAGATTTTAAAGAGGCCGCTAAATGGTGGAAAATGGCAGCCGATAAGAATGACCCCGCAGCTTTGAGTCATATGGGTACAATTTACGCGCTCGGTGAAGGAGTCAATAAAGATTATAAACAGGCTATTAATTATTTTCAGAAGGCCGCAAAACTCGGAAATCCTGAAGCACTCTATAATTTAGGAGACTTTTATGCGAACGGCTACGGAGTCAAGAAAGATTCTAATCAAGCTGTGAAATTTTATACTCAAGCAGCAAATAAAGGCAATATCGCAGCTCATATTATCTAGGTCAGGGCGTAAAGAAAACACCTCAAGAGGCCGCTAAATGGTGGAATAAAGCATCTCAAGCAGGAGACGCAGGAGCTCAATATAATTTAGGAGTAATGTATGAGAAAGGAGTCGGAGTCAAGAAAGACCCTAAACAAGCAGCGACTCT
>CAJOEQ010000231.1 GCA_905233515.1 uncultured Synergistales bacterium | reverse complement strand
ATTTTTCATGAATATAAATTTTTATGCAAAATTACGCTTTATTCTACTTCCACCCGCTAGAATAGGGGGGATTTTTTAAGGAGGTTATTACGCTGGTACATAGAATTTATACAGAACGCAAGGATTTAAATAATATTGAGTCAATTACTCTATTAAATGAGCTGAAAAATTTATCAGGCAATGAGAATCTTTCACAGGTCAGAATCTTAAATCGTTATGACGTTCAGGGCTTGAGCGATTCAGAAATTGAGTCATGCAAGTATTTAATTTTTTCTGAGCCCTTCACCGATAATATTATAGAAAAATTGCCCAGTGACTCGAATAAAATTTTAGCCGTCGAATATTTACCCGGACAATATGATCAACGAGCCGACTCAGCTGAACAATGCGCGGGGCTTTTACTGGGATTCAGGCCTGTTATAAAGACTGCGAGAATCTATTTATTTTACGGGGAATTAAATAATTTTGACGCGATAAAAAAATTTTTAATCAATCCGGTTGAGTCTCGTGAAGCTCAGTTAAAAGAATATGACTCTCTTGATTTAAATTATTCGCGCCCTGATGACGTTAAAATTATTGATGATTTATTGAGCATTAAGGGACTCGCTATGAGCCATGAAGATTTAGAATGCTGCAAAAAATATTTTGACTCAGAAAATCGCAAGCCGACCGCCGCAGAAATTAAAGTATTAGATACTTACTGGTCAGATCATTGCAGACACACAACTTTTTTAACGCATATTAACTCAGCAGAAATTCTTGACGAAAGCGTCTCTAAAATGTTCGCAAAATATTTAGAGATTCGCCGTGAATTAAATTATAATCCTGATAAGCCCGTTACTTTGATGGATATAGCTACAATTGGAGCAAAATTTTTGAAATCACGGGGATTTTTGCCTGACTTAGTAGACTCTGAAGAAAATAACGCCTGCACAGTAAATTTAAACATTAACGGCGAGTCATGGCTTTTATTATTCAAGAATGAAACTCACAATCACCCTACAGAAATAGAGCCGTTCGGAGGTGCTGCTACTTGTATAGGCGGTGCGATTCGAGATCCCTTGTCCGGTCGTGCTTATGTCTATCAGGCAATGAGAATAACCGGAGCTGCTGACCCGTTTAAAGCAACTATGCCGGGCAAATTATCACAGCGGGCAATAATTACTAAATCGGCGGCAGGTTACAGCTCATACGGGAATCAAATCGGAATTCCCACGGGTTTAGTCGACGAAATTTATCACGAGGGTTATAGAGCTAAAAGACTCGAGGTCGGTGCAGTTCTCGCGTCAGTTCCTGCAAAAAATGTTATTCGCGAAAAACCGGAGTCAGGCGATTATATTTTATTATTAGGCGGCAAAACAGGACGGGACGGAATCGGCGGCGCGACTGGGTCAAGTGTCTCGCATAATTCTGTATCTCTTGAAAATTGCGGGGCTGAAGTTCAAAAAGGTAACGCACCTGAAGAAAGAAAGCTGCAAAGATTATTCAGGAATCCTGATTTTACAAGACTAATAAAACGCTGTAACGATTTCGGCGCGGGCGGTGTAAGTGTCGCAGTAGGTGAATTAGCAGATGGCCTTGATATAAATTTAGATTCAGTTCCGTTAAAATATGCTGGTCTTGACGGTACAGAAATTGCAGTTAGTGAATCTCAAGAACGCATGGCCGTAGTCGTCAGTGGAAAAAATATAGAACGGGTAAAAAATTTAGCTCTGTCTGAAGACGTTCAAGCAAGTATTATAGCTCGTGTAAATGATTCTGGAAGAATGCGAATGACTTGGCGAGGTCATGAAATAGTAAATTTATCGCGCGAATTCATTAACTCAAGCGGAGCAAAACGAAATATAAATATAAAAGTCAATCAGCCTGAAATAAAAACTTGCGAGTCTGACTCTAAAACTTTCAGAGAAAAATTATTTGAGATTCTCAAAGATTTAAACGTGTGTTCAAAGCAGGGACTCGCAGAAAGATTTGACTCAACAGTCGGGGCTCATTCGTTATTAATGCCGTTCGGGGGGCAATTTCAGAGGACTCCGACTCAAGCAATGGCAGCAGAAATTTTTACAGGTTCACAAATTTGTTCGCTTATGTCATATGGCTTTGACCCGTTTATTAGCGAATCTTCACCGTTCAGAGGTGCATATATCGCAGTTCTTGACTCACTTTGCAAGATTATAGCTTCAGGAGGAAATTTAAAACATTGCTGGCTGACTTTACAGGAATATTTCGGCAAACCAGGCAATAATCCAGAAAAATGGGGACTTCCTTTTGCGGCATTACTCGGAGCTTTGAAGGCTCAAATTGATTTTAACGTGGCTGCAATCGGCGGTAAGGACTCAATGAGCGGCTCATTTGTTGACGAAACGGGCAAAAATTACGATGTCCCGCCGACTCTGATTTCATTTGCTGTGTGTGCCGCTGAAGTCGATAAAATTATTTCTCCTGAATTCAAACAAGCCGGCTCAAACGTTTATATTTTGTCGCCTGATTATGACTCTGACGATTTGCCGACACCTGACTCAATGAAAAATTTATTTGCTTTGATTCAAGAATTGAACGCGAATAATAAAATTTTATACATTCGGGGGGATTCCTGCGGCAATTTTTAAAATGTGCATAGGCAATAATTTAGGCTTTGAGTTCGAGAATAATATTTTATTTGATGACTCTCGCTGTAAATTTATAATTGAGCTCACAGAAGAAAACGAGAATCTTTGCAGACTTGGCCGAGTGATTGAGGCTCCTGAAATTATTTGCGATAATGAACGAGTGAATTTAAACGATGCTTTAAAAGTTTATGACTCAACGCTTGAAAATATCTTCCCGACTGAAATAAATGACTCGTCAATAATTCCTGAAATCGCAATAGATTCTAATTTGCCGAGAGTCTTTTATTCTCACACTGCAAAATCTAATCCGAAATTTTTAATCCCAGTTTTTAACGGGACTAACTGCGAATATGAGACGGCAAACGCAATTAATAACGCCGGAGGTAACGCAAAAATTTTTGTCGTGAAGACTCTAACGCCTGAACTAATGCAAGAGTCGAGTCATGAATTTGCGCAGGAATTAAGAGAGTCTCAAGCTCTTGTTATTCCCGGGGGATTCTCAAACGGTGATGAACCCGACGGATCAGGGAAGTTTATAGCTATTTTCTTGCGTAGTCCTGAAGTTCGTGAAAGTCTAGAAAATTTAATTGACTCTCGTGAGGGCTTAATTTTAGGAATTTGCAACGGATTTCAGGCACTTGTTAAAACGGGATTATTACCATTTGGGAAGTTCACGAATCCTGAAGATTTATTTGCGACTCTGACATTTAACAAAATAGGCCGTCATCAGTCTAGAATAATAAGAAGTAAAATTATAGCAAATTATTCGCCGTGGCTGAGAAAAAATAAAGTCGGTGAAGTATATTCTATGGCGATTTCACACGGTGAAGGAAGATTTATTTGTAGTCCTGAAATTTATAAATCTCTCATGAATTCCGGCCAAGTCGCGAGTCAATACGTCGATTTGAATAATAATCCCACTATGAAGACACAATTTAACCCGGCTGGCTCAAGTTTTGCGATTGAGTGCAT
>CAJOEQ010000230.1 GCA_905233515.1 uncultured Synergistales bacterium | reverse complement strand
AATGGAAGCTCAATCAGTGCCGTTAAAAATGGTAAGTGTATAGATACTTCAATGGGATTAACGCCCCTTGCTGGAGTCTTAATGGGAACAAGAACGGGCGACATGGATCCCGCTTGCGTGCCTTTTGTGCAGAACATCACGAAATATTCAGCCGACGAAATGAATAATTTTATGAACAAGAAGAGCGGTTTGCTTGGAATTTCAGGAGTGAGCAGCGATTTACGAGACGTTGAAGAGGCCGCTAATAATGGCAATGAACGCGCAAAACTTGCAATTAATATGCTCGAATATGGCATAAAGAAATATGTCGGAGCTTACACGGTCGCAATGGAAGGTCTTGACGTTCTTGTATTTACAGCAGGAATCGGCGAAAACAGCGCGGCAACTCGTGAGGCAGTCTGCAAAGGTCTTGAATTCATGGGCGTGAAAATTGACCCGGCAAAAAATAATATTCGCGGAAAAGAGGCCATTGTCAGCACTGATGACTCAAAAGTTAAAGTCTTAGTTGTCCCGACAAATGAAGAATTAATGATCGCCCGCGAAACAAAGAGAGTAGCTTTTGAATAAATTATTTAGTGATTCACAGAAAGCATTAATAAATCTTCCTGCAAGAAATGATAACGAGACAGAAAATTTTTTAACGTTTGATTTTCCTGCAGGGAGTCTTGATATTTCGAAACAGGATTTTATATTCCCGTCGGGCTTGCATGTTGACTCGTCAGTTAAATGGCTTGAGGAGTCTTTATTGCTGGTAAAAATTGCGATTTCATGCGAGATTCAATCAGAATGCGCGCGATGTCTTAAACCTGTTAATCTTGAAATATCGGGCGATTTAATGTATCTTTATTATTCGCGTGGTAATACGGCCTTTGACGAGTTCGGCGATTCTTATGATGAATATATGCCCGTCGAAGTAGAATTTTTTGCGCGGGTTCTTGATATAATGCCGCAAATTAGAGAGAGTGTTTATACATTGCTCCCGACTAAAATTTTATGTAAAGAAGATTGCGCGGGGTTATGTCCTGAATGCGGGGCAGATTTGAATTTAGGCAAATGTTCATGTGAGCAAAAATTTACGGATTTAAGGCTTGAATCATTGCGAAATTTTGTTATAGAGTGAGTATAATATAATAATATAATTTATAATTATATAAGTAAGTGAAATTTTATAGGGGGATTTATTAACATGGCAACACCCAAGAGAAAAACGTCTCATGCTCGGACATCACAGAGAAAAGCAAACTGGCTCGGAGCATTGAGCGCACCAGTAACAATTAATTGTCCTCATTGCGGTGAGGTAACGCTAGCACATCATGCCTGCCCTTCATGCGGTTATTATCGCGGCCGTCAAGTTGTGAAGGTTAAGACAGAAGCAGCAGCAAGTTAATTAATTATTCACAGGAGTTTACGAAAATTTTAAGAAATAGGCCGGAGGTGTGTATAAATGCATGTCTCCGGCTTTGTTAAGAGGGATAATATAATGAGCGAAGAAAAATTTTATTTCCAGTCAGAGACAGCAGGCTTGCTAAAAATGATGATTAACTCTGTTTACTCGAACAGGGATATATTTTTGCGCGAGTTAATATCAAATGCCTCTGACGCTTTAGACAAAAGACGTATAGAATGCTTGAAAGATTCAGAACTGGCCGAGAATGAGAAGCCGGAAATAATAATAGATTCTGACAAGGAGAAAAAAATTTTATCAGTCAGCGATAACGGGATCGGAATGTCAAAAGATGATCTGATTCAATTTTTAGGGACTCTTGCGAAATCAGGCACGCGGGAATTTCTCCAATCAGTAGAAAGCGAGAAAGCAAAGCAGGAATTAATCGGACAATTCGGAGTCGGGTTTTACTCGGTGTTTATGGCCGCTGAAAAAGTAGAAGTAATTTCGCGAAAACTCGGCAGCAATGAGACTTATAAATTTGCCTCAAACGGTGATGGATCTTATACAATCAGTGAGGAATCACAGCGCAAAGAATGCGGGACAACTGTAATACTTTATTTGAAAGAGTCTGATCCTGAATCAAAAAATTATGCCGATGAGTGGACTATACGCGGAATTATCGAGAAATATTCAGATTTTATTGCTTGGCCGATATTGTATAAAGACAAAATTATTAACTCGCAAAAAGCAATTTGGCAGCGTCCCGAGAGTGAAATAACAGAAGACGAATACAAGGAATTTTATAAGCACTTGACTCACGACTGGCAGGAGCCTTTAACTCACATAAAGATAAACGCTGAAGGATCTACAAATTTCAAAGGTTTATTATTTGTGCCTTCAGTTGCTCCGTATGATTTATTCATGAATCCTAAATCGGGCGGCATAAGTTTATATATTAACCGCGTGTTTATCATGAATGACTGCAAAGATTTAATACCGGCTTATTTGCGTTTTATTCGCGGAGTAATTGACTCTGAAGATTTGCCCCTGAATATTTCACGAGAAATTTTGCAGGAAGAGCCTATTATACGCGTAATCAGACGCAGCACTCAGCGGAAAATTTTTAACGAGTTCAAAAAATTGTTGGATTCAGACCGCGAAAAATTTATAAAACTTTGGACGATTTTCGGCAAAATCATTAGCGAAAAATATTTTTGATATTGCACTGTTCAGGACTACGAATAATGACGAGTGGACGACTCTTTCAGAATATGAATCGCGAATGAAGCCCGGCCAAGCTGGAATTTATTGTCTTGCTGGAAGTGATAATTTAGCAGCCTTGAAAGCATCTCCGAAATTAGAGCCCTATTTAAGCAAAGATTATGAAGTTCTCTTAATGACAGATCCCGTTGATGAAGTTATTTTGCAGGACGCTAATTTTATAATGCCCGCCGAGTCAGTGAAATTATTAAATATTGCGCTTGATTCAGTGAGTCCCTTTACTGAAGACGAAAAGAAAGCTAATGACGAGAAAATAAAAGCTCTTGAGTCAGAATTTGCCGGTCTGAAAAAAATCGCGCTTGAAATATTCCCCGATAAGCTCGAAGATGTTAGGCCGTCGTTGAGTCTTACAAATTCGCCCGCTGTTTTGCGAAATTCACCGAACGGGTTATCTATACAATTTGAGAATTTATTACGTTCAGCAGGTCAGACTCCCCCGCCTCAAAAAAGGATTCTAGAATTAAACCCGAATCACGCACTAATTAAAAATTTACTCGCAATTAGCGATAATAAACGAGTATCTGAAATGCTTAAAATTTTATATGATAATTCTTTGATTCTTGAAGGCTCTGCACCTACAAATCCAGCAGATTATATTAAACAAGTCGAAAACTTAATGACACTTGCGACTGATAAAACGGGGGACTAAATGCCATTTTTAAAAGTTTTGCCAGAACAAGAGCCAGAACAAGAACAAGTAAATTATATAGAAGTCTCGTCAGTCTATGAGCCGTCAGAGATTCCAGAAGAACAGCCGGAGTCTATTATTGAGCCTGCACCCGTTGAGCAAATAACACAAGAGCCAGAGTCAGAGTCGGAGCCAGCACCTGAAGAATCGCCTGAAAATGAAAATATTTCACCGGTTGAGTCAGTAACGCAAGAAAACGAACAGGAGTCAATACAGCCCGAAGAATCACCCGCAATTATTGAAGA
>CAJOEQ010000229.1 GCA_905233515.1 uncultured Synergistales bacterium | reverse complement strand
TAAAGCCACGCCAGAAATTTACGAGTCATTTATAAAATATGGCTGGAACGTGAATTCCTGCACTCAAAGCGGCATGACAATTTTAATGTTTGCTATTAACAAGGCAACTTTTAAACACGCAAAAATTCTCGTTGATTCCGGAGCTGACGTAAATTCATGCGACAATGAAGGCAAAACGCCCCTGATGTATATAAATTATAATGATAGTGAATGCACGGAAAAATTAAGATTGCTTATCGAACACGGAGCAGACATAAACAAGACCGATAAAGACGGGAGAAATGCTTTTATTCACGCAGCAAAAAATATATATTATCGGCCTGAAATAATAAAAATTTTCATAGAGTCAGGAATTAATATAAACTCTCAAGATAATAACGGGCGGGATGCTCTTGAGATAATGAATTTGCAGAATAATAACGCAAGCAAGAGAGAAATTTTTTATCGTTATGTCCTGCCGTTAATGATAAAGTCAGGAGCAGACGCAAAATTTTATAATAATATTAATTTTTTCAGAGAGTATAACAATTTGTACGCTGATTTTAAATATATTTGCGGGTCATATCAGGACTATAAAATTAAATCTATACGCAAATTATTTTATGATTCGATTATAAATTATGATATTGACTTCTTAGAGAAATTGCTTAATTCATTCAAGATTAGTGATTTCCTAGAGAGTAAATATATAAATTTTGCATTTAGAATAAATTTTTTCCCTGACTCAGACAATAATAATAACAAGATAAAACGAAATTTTGAGGACGGCGCAAGGATTCTAAAACTTTTGCGTAAAAATGGATTTGATATTCCCGTGATTGCTCCTGATGATAAAGAACTGACATATATAATCAGCAAATCAAAAGTAAATTTAACGTCATACACCGGTGAAAGAGTGCCGAATAATATTTTAGATTTGCTTTGCTGTGCTTATTCGCCGGGTGCGTTCGAGAAAATTATATCGTCCGGAGTTGATATAAAATCGTGTAAAAATATTCTCAACGTCATAGCAAATAATTACGCCGATTATTATAGACCTGAAAAAATTATTAGTATTTTACTTGACAACGGGGCGGATTATTCGGGACTTGCTAATACATGGATATATCATTCTATAGAGTCAGGCGATTATATAAAACTTGACGACATCAGGCAAATAAAAATCATTCTGCAAATTTTCTCACGTCCTGAAATAAAAATTTTAATGCACAAAAAATTTTCACTTGAATGTGATAATTATTTCGGCGATTTATTATGCAGGTTTATGCTGCGTAACATGTGGGACGCTTTAGAGTATTCACAAGAAAATATAAATAATTTGCTGATTCTTGCTGCGTGTCATGGGAATAAAAATTTTATAGATTACGCGCTCAAAAATGGATTAGATATTAATTACATGACTAATCAGGGATTCACACCGTTAATTTATGCCGCAGTCTTCAATAATTCTAAAATTGTGAGATATTTGCTTCAGAAAGGTGCGAGGCTTTATAATGTCCTGAAAATTTTCCTGAGCTGCTATTATCACAAAAAAGATTCTAATACTCTTTACGAACTTATCAATGCGGGCGCAGATGTCAACGAAATTTACAGCGGAGGAATAACTCCTTTGATGATTGCCGCAAAAAATTGCGTTTATAAAGACATTAACGCAAGACGCAAAAACGGTGATACAGCATTTAGTATCGCTTGCAAATTCAATAATATAGACGCTGTGAAAATTTTATTAGACTCAGGAGCGGACAAGACAAATATACCTGAAAAATTTAATCTTAGCGAAATGAGATTTTGCCCGATATGCGGCACAAAAATTTTAAGGAAGTGAAATTATGCCGAAAGATATGACTTCAATACGTCATGACAGATTATCGCGTATTATGGCTTTCTTGCAATCAAGAGCTAGAGCCTCACATGACGAAATTTTTGCGGTCGGTGAATACAAAAGCAATCGCACATTTCAGAATGATTTATGTTACTTGCGCGGGATCTACGGAGCAAATATAAAATATGATCCTCACGAAAAATTATATTTTATGGAGAGTGCAGGAACTTTTTATTTAAACTTGAAGATTACTAAACCGGAAATCACTGCACTTACTGCGGGTTTGAGCATGGCCGCTCATTTTTTGCCGCATTTGGAGGACTCCGCAAAAACTCTCTAGGAAAAATTTAATAATTATATTCCCGAAGAAATTATATCGCTCGGATCTGAAATCGTAAAATTAACAATGATGTCTACTCCGACTGCAAAAATAGACTCAGAAATATTTAATATTTTAGTCGAGGCCAAGTACAATAAGAAAGCAATTAATATTATTTACTCAGCACCCGGAAAAAAGCCTAAAGAATGGACTTTATCGCCGTATGATTTCTATTTTCGCGGTAATGCGTGGTATATGGCCTCATACAATCATAAATATAAAAATTTAGGCGTTCACAGAGTAAGCAGAATAATAACCGCAAATCTTTCAAGTGAGAAATATATTTTACCTGATACAGCGGGATTCACTGAAGATTATATATTATCAGCGTGGCATGTTATACCGGGATTCGAGAAAAATTTTATAAGAGTGCGAATCACTGAACCTTTAGCAGATTCTTTCAGAGAAATACAATGGCACCCTACACAAGAAATTCAAGAGTGCCCGGAAGGAGGGATTATATTAACAGCTGAAGTTCCGAGTCTTTATGAAGTCGCAAGGTGGGTTATGTCAGGCGCGCCTCATATTCAAGTGATTGAGCCTGAAGAACTCAAAAATTTAGTGAGGGATTTTGCGGAGGAAATATTAAGTAATATTTAGCTGCCCCCCCCCTAAGTAAATGTTACAATGAATTAAAATTTTTATCGGAGGTGTACTCGGTTTGTATAAAAATTTATTTTATCCGTACTCAGAGAATAATAACAATCCTAAGGAAAATAATTTATCGCGGGGAATTGCTATTTTACTCGAGGAAAATACTTTATTTTTTGACCGTTTCATTGATTTAATTAACGCTGAACTCAAGAAAAATAATCATGAACTCATCGCAAAACCTAATAATCTTGAAGAACGCAAAATTAATATTCAACAATCAGCGAGTAATTTAGCTGATAATCTAGAAGGAATCCAACGAATAATCCCTGTTACTCTTACGCCGGAAAAGATTAATTCTCAGGACGGAATGAGCGACACACAAAATCCGATTCCTGATATTTCTATATTTTGCAATAGTAATGACGGTGCTGATTTAATCATAATTGAGGCAAAACAATATCAGCTTAATGCAGACGCTCAAGTTTTAAATCAAGCTGAAGCAATCAAGAATAGCGCAAATGATTCGAAAATTTCCATTATTGAGCCTGTAACACGCTTAACATGGCAGGAAATTATAACAATCCTTCAGAATATGCAGCAATTGCAGGAAGGACGAGGCGATTTTGTTTTAAATCACTATCTTGAATACTTGAAAAATTTTCGTCAATACTGGTTTCCGGTTGAACCTTTTAGAGCTGGTATGACAGAAACAATGATGTGGAAAAGAATATGGCCTCTTGCTAATAACTGCGCAAAACTCTTAAATTTAGATGATAATTCAATAGGCGAAAATGATTGGTGTTATCGCGTTTTCCTGAAAGAATGTAATTATCTTAAAGAATTTGATATTGCCCTGAATTATGATAATAACGTTATTAATGGCATTAATATTTGTTTATATCCAGGAAATACCAGCGGCCAAAGTTGGAATCTTTTCGCGAATAATGACAGTATAGCAAATCCGATGTCATGGATAAACGAGAAAAAAATCAAACTTGATGACAGCACGGAGCTTAATATCAATACAAAATTTTTCTTGCATTTATTTAATTCGTTTGGTCCTCACATTATGAGTGCTTATCTCTCAAATAATATAATCGGGACTGATAAGTCAGCAATATGTGAAAACTTTTGCAAACGCATAAACGGTAAATGGCATAATGAAAACTGGGACGACTTGAAAAATTTTCTCATTAATGAACACCCCGGCATTCTTGAGGATCAAGAAACTTTTATAGCAGAGTTCGACGCAAATATTCAACAAAGCGGCAAAACATGCTTTAATGCGGCGTTAGGCTTTGAGATTGTTATTAATTTGCCCATTGACTTGCTTGCAAAGCTCGATAAAAAGAATAGTAATTTCATGGCAAATCCTGAAAATGACGCAGCTGCAAGAATCATAACATTAGCAGTTAAGAAAGTCAGGCGAATGATCGAGAAATAAATAATATTTTATGAG
>CAJOEQ010000228.1:2038-5251 GCA_905233515.1 uncultured Synergistales bacterium | reverse complement strand
ATTAACGAATTCACGAACGGAGCAAAATATTAATCATGAAAATTCTAATAACGGGACAAAACAGTTACACAGGGACGAATCTAGCAAATCACTTATTAAAGCACGGACACAAAATAAAATTTTTAAGCCTTCACGGTCAGGACTGGGAATGTGAAAATTTTTCAGAGTTTGACTCAATCTTTCATGCGGCGGGGATTGCTCATGATGACGCGAAAAAAATTAATGACTCGTCAAAAGATTTATATTTCGCTATAAATTCAAATCTAGCATATAACACGGCACTCAAGGCAAAACGCGAGGGAGTCAAGCAATTTATTTATATGAGTTCCGCAATAATTTACGGCGAGTCAGCTCCTATAGGCCGCGAAAAAATTATAACTCGTGAGACAATACCAAGCCCAGCAAGCTATTACGGTGAAAGCAAATTACAAGCTGAAAATTTATTAATTCCCCTCAATGACGAAAATTTTAGAGTCTGCATTTTGCGATGTCCTATGATTTACGGCAAATTATGTAAAGGAAATTATCCAGTTTTAGCTAAACTTGCTCAAAAATTGCCGGTATTTCCTAAAATTAATAATACACGTTCAAAAATTTCGCTGAGTTCGTGCGTTTAATAATCACTAATCAGGAGCGCGGGATTTTCTGGCCTCAAAATAACGAGTACTCTAATACTTCAGAGCTTGTGAAGTTAATCGCAAATTCTCACAGGAAAAAAATTTTATTATTGCCCGGCTTTGAATGGGCGTTAAAGATTCTTGCTCGTAAAATAAAACTCGTTAATAAGGCGTTCGGCTCGCTTGCTTACTCTCAGGATTTGAGCGTTTACAAGGAAAATTATAGACTCTACACTCTTGAACAAAGCATAAACGAGACAGAATTATAATTTATTGATTGCTCCTGTTCCGCCCTCGATTACTCCTTTATGCTTAAAAACGTTCGTGAAAGTCTTTATTATGCACATTAAATCAAATATAAATGACTCGCGCTTGACATATTCACCGTCAAATTTTGCTTTTACTGGGATTTCTAACTCATCGCGCCCGTTAATTTGTGCCCAGCCTGTTAATCCCGGCCTGATGTCATTTGCTCCGTATTTGTCGCGTTCTGCAATTAAATCATCTTGATTCCATAAAGCAGGACGAGGCCCGACTATTGACATATCACCTTTTAGAATATTTATAATCTGCGGCAATTCGTCAATTGAATATTTTCGCATCCATTTACCGCAATGCAATATATATTTTTCGGGATTCTCAAGCAAATGAGTCGGCACATCATGAGGCGTATTTGTCTTCATTGAGCGGAATTTATACATGTTAAAAAATTTTTTGCCCCGTCCTACCCTTTTTTGAGCGAACAGAGCAGACCCCGAGTCCTCGTGTTTAATTATCAGCGCAAATATAATCATGGGAATTGCAAGAATAATTAACGCACCTAGACTCGCGGAAATATCTATTAAACGTTTGAAAAATTTTCGATACATTTTTTACTGCGCTATAACTTTTCTGAAATATTCTATAGTGGGAATTAAGCCGTCTTCTAATTTTATAGTCGGTGCCCAGTTTAATTCTTTCTTTGCGAGTTCTATAACAGGTTTTCTCTGAGTCGGGTCATCTTGAGGCAGCGGCATATGTACAATTTTTGATTTTGAGCCGGTCAGCTTTAATACTAATTCTGCGAGTTCTAACATTGTGAATTCTCCGGGATTTCCTAAATTCACGGGGCCTGTAAAATCATCTCGGCTGTTCATCATCTTAATAATTCCGTCAACTAAATCACTTACAAAACAGAAGCTCCGAGTCTGAGTCCCATCGCCGTAAATTGTAATGTCTTCACCCTTTAAAGCCTGAACTATAAAATTACTCACGACTCGTCCGTCATCAGGTCTCATTCTTGGCCCGTAAGTGTTAAATATTCGAACTATTTTAATATCGACTTTGTGCTGTCTGTGATAGTCAAAAAAAAGTGTCTCGGCTATTCTTTTACCCTCATCGTAGCACGAACGAATCCCGATCGTATTTACACAGCCTCTATAGCTTTCAGGTTGCGGGTGGACTTCAGGATCTCCGTAAACTTCAGAAGTAGAAGCCTGCAAAATCCTAGCATGACACCTTTTAGCAAGTCCTAAAGTGTTTAATGCTCCCATAAAATTTGCTTTACTAGTTTTAATCGGATCATATTGATAGTGAATAGGTGAGGCAGGACAAGCTAAATTATAAATTTGATCGCATTCAACGTAAATATTTTCTATAATGTCATGACGTATGAACTCAAAATAATCATTCTGCATTAAGTGCCTGATATTATTTTTCTGACCTGTGAATAAATTATCAACGCAAATTACGTCATTGCCCTGTTCTAACAATTTTTCGCACAAGTGAGAACCTATAAAGCCCGCGCCGCCTGTAACAAGAACTCTTTTAGACAATTTTATATATACTCCCTTGAAATTTTTATTTATTTATTCATGATTATAGCATTAAACGTGTTGACATTTTTATTTTTGCTGATAAAATTTTCAAGTGCTTTGTGAAAAGTACACACATAAATAAATTCTTGGGGAATGGTGCAACGGCAGCACGCGTGACTCTGGATCATGTAATCGGGGTTCGAATCCCTGTTCCCCAGCTAAAAAAATTTTTCATGAGATGACGGAAGAAATTACGCCCTGTTTTAGAGTTTTATTAATTCTAAGCAGGGAATTTTTTTTTTGCGATTATATAACTGGGAGGCTGTTATTATGCTAGTATTTATATTTATTTATGCGATATTATTAATCTTAATCGGTGCATTTATCGGACGTAGGGCAAAATCGGCATCAGATTTTTTTGTTGCTGATCGTAAATTGAACTCAGGACTATTATTTACAACTTTGATTGCTGCGAATCTCGGTGCGGGGTCAACAGTCGGAGTAACTGCACTTGCTTATAAATTCGGCATTAGCGCATGGTGGTGGATAGGAAGCGCGGGGATAGGCTCGTTAATTCTTGCGTTTATTGTCGGACCTAGAATTTGGCGGATTGCTCGCGAAAAAAATTTTTATACTTTGAGTGATTATCTTGATAGTCGTTACAGCAAAATTTTTTCGGGGATTATAGCAATAATGATGTCGATCGGGACTCTTGCTTTATTTGCGGGTCAATTGCTGGGAATCGCATGGATTCTTGAAGTCGTTGCGGAAATTCCAAAGACTCAGGGCGTAATAATCGG
>CAJOEQ010000228.1:0-2009 GCA_905233515.1 uncultured Synergistales bacterium | reverse complement strand
TCAAGTGCATTCGTGAATATTATAGAAGTCGCTGTAATTCTAGCAGGATTTATTATAGCTCTGCCATTTGTATTAAATTTTTCAGGAGGACTCGCGGGAATTCAAGGAAAAATTACAAACTCATCATATTTTGATTTTTACGGAATGGGAAGCACTGCAATAATCGGCTATATAGTCATGTTAGTGCCGTCTTTCTTTATTTCCCCGGGCTTAATCGGCAAAATTTTCGCGGCTCGTGATGAGAGATCTATCAAAATCGGGACTTCTTTAAATGGACTTGTACAATTAATTTTTGCTGTAATTCCTGTATTAATCGGGATGGCTGCATTTGCTAATTTCCCGGATTTAACGCGTGCTGATTTGGCGTTACCTGCTGCAATGAAAAATATGATGCCATTTGCGGCGGCTTGTGTTGCATTGGCTGCGATTTTTGCTGCTGAAGTAAGCACGGCTGATACAGTTTTATACATGTTAGCAGGCTCAATAACGAACGATTTATATAAAAGATTCATTAATCCTGCTATATCAGACAAGAAATTATTATTTTATTCGCGCCTAGTGAGTATTTTATGCGGAGTGTTAGGCGTGATTCTTGCTTTAAAACTTGAGAGCATTATTTCAGCTTTAACAATTTTTTACTCGTTAATGAGCGTATCACTTTCAGCACCGTTATTATTTGGTCTGTTCACTAAACGAGCTAATAACTTCGGGGCGATTCTCTCAGCTTTAACGGGCGTGATATTGACTCTTTACTTGACATTTTTTACCGAGACTCACGCGATTAATTTCGGATTTGCTGTATTAAACGCGTCAACCTGCGGGATAATTTTATCGTTTATAGTAATGTCGATTGCTACAATTTTTGCGAGAAAAATTTAATCCTTAGGGCTTTTACGTCGACTCACGGGCAAAATATCAAATGACTCTTCTTTCCAGAGCGTATAAAATCCGTATTCGTCAATTTCTTCAGAAGCTCCGAGAAAGTCAAGAGTCGCCCGTCCTATTTTCTGAAATTTTGCGATTTGCGATTTATTTAATCCGGTGAAGTCTAATTTATTTATAGTCTCTTCGTGAGTCCCTGTATAAATAATTTCGGTCTTGTTTTGTCCCGGTGCTAAGACGTAAAGGGGAGCCGCTGAAAGTTTAACAAGTCTTGTTTTGTTATTATCCTTCTCAAATTCAGCCGCTAAAATATAAGTCCTTTCACGAGGGAGAGTCCTTTGAAATGATACGAAATTTCCAAGCGACCAAGCAACGGCCTTTACTGGGTATTTATCGGAGATTCTGACTTCTATAGGCTGTAAAACATGCGGATGAGTCCCGATTATAAGAGTCGCCCCGTTATTTAATGTCGTATCAGCGTCATTTTTCTGGTAAATGCTCGGCTTGAAGTGATATTCATATCCCCAGTGATAGCAGGCAATTATTACATCAGGACTCAAACTTTTAGCGCGCTTGAGACCTGACAAAATATTTTCTTGACTCAAAGTGTTTAAATGCACGTCGCTTGATTTCGGCCATAAGTTGCTACCATAAGAATAATTTATGAAAGCTGCTTTTATGCCGTCATTCTCAAGTAATACAGCGTCATTTGAAGGTATTTTATCGAGTCCCAGCCCCGTCCATGTTATATCTTGTGAGTCTAAAATTTCTGTAGTTCGTCTTGCTCCAGCCGCGCCGCGATCAAAAATGTGATTATTTGCCAGAGTCAATAAATCAATCTCTAAATAATTTTTCAGAGTGTCAGCAAGTGAGTCAGGCGTGTTAAACATGGGATAACCTGAATAATTTAATTTTTTTGTCTTACCTGCAAAAGTTGTCTCAAGATTGCCCACTAAGAACGAGTCAACTAATAACGGCCTTATTCTCCTAAATTGCGGCGAAAAATCATAAGTCCCGGCAAGTGATTTATCTTTGCCCTTGTAGCGTGCTGCATCGAGCTGCTGTTTATGTGCCATTATGTCGCCTATAAATAAGAATCTCGCTCTAGTTACTGACTCAGCACATGA
>CAJOEQ010000227.1 GCA_905233515.1 uncultured Synergistales bacterium | reverse complement strand
TGAGAACGAGAGCACGCAATCAGCTTTATAAATTTTACCGGCATACGAACAGTAAAGAAATGCCCCCAAAGCCGCAGAGAGTGTGAATTTGAGCATTAAGGCCCTATTCTTATGCAAGAACGCGAAAAATTCCTGAAGCGTAAAATTTCCGGATTTAATCTTGCGAGCTTTATATATTTCCGACAAAGCAAGCGGCGTGAATAATATGAACATATCACGGAGAAAATTCCCCTCGAAGCATCCCCATATCAACAGGGTAATATACATTGAGAAATAAGCCCAATATATTGTTTTGTTTACTAGACCATGAAACAGCTTCATAGTAATTTTTGTCAGGAATAGGCAGTAAATAAGAAATCCGAATGCTCCGATCTCAATCAAGACAGCTATGTATGAATTATGCGGGTAAAATAACGATATAGCATCATCGCCAGCTTTCCCGTATTTAAGAACAGTAAGTGGCTTTTGATATAAAACGTTGTAATATGACCCGTGCCCTTCTCCTGTGATTAATGTCCTGTCTGAAGCATTTACTAGATAATCATGCCAAACTTTAGTCCTGTTCGTTGCGCCGCTGTTAAATGCTTGTGATACTCTTGCCGCTGAATATCTGTCAGGCAGAAAACTAGTGAGCTCGTTCAATTCATTTTCGCCCGTAAGAATGAAAGCTAAAATCAACACTCCGATTAATGCGATTGACAGTGTAAATTTAGGTTTCTTGATGATTATCGGCTATTCTGAAAATATGGAACGTGCTGTAACTGCTTCACTTGCAATGCTTGAGTCAGCTAATGGACTTTATGCGGGTATTACTGCGTGTTCATTCTGGAGTCACGGAATTTTTCAGGGTAATACAAAAGTTATAGCTATAACAAGCGATGACCCGTTTTATAATTGTGATAATTATTTAAAGGGGTTATCTAAAGTCTTGACTGAAATAAAAAATTATTTGAATTCCGGCGATGATTCATATTTTGCTGAAAAATTCGGCTATAATAGATTCTTTTTTGAGTGGGAGGACGAGAGTCCGCGCGATTTAAGAGTGAGTCAGATTTTGAATGAATTTGAGTTAGACAGCACGCGTGAAATTGTCGGTGATAGTTCAAAAATGGACTTCCCGCCGTTTATAGGTGCTGTAATGCGCGCTCAAGAATAAATTTAAGTTAGGAGTGTTTAATAACTTGGCAAAAACGAAAGAAAAAGATTTAGACTTGACAGACGAAAATTTTGACGTTGACGGCGATCTTGATTTATCAGACGATAAGGGCGGCGGCGGGGTTGATGATTTAATTGATGAGGGACGCGCGCGGGGTTATGTAACTCCGGGCGATATTGAACGGCATATCCCGCTGGAGACATGGGACGCTAATACACTTGACAGCATTTTAACGAATCTTCAGGAAATGGGTATAGACGTTGCTGATCAGTCAAATATTAGCAAAATCCCCGCCGGACAAGAGGCACGCGAGGAATTTATACCGGCAATTGAAAGCGAAATCGGAAAACTTGACGACATCCCCTTAACTGACCCTGTTAGAATGTATTTACGAGAAATCGGCAAAGTTTCATTATTGACAGCTGCTGAAGAAGTAGAACTTGCTCAAAAAATGGAAAAAGGCGATATCGAGGCCAAGAAAAAATTAATTGATGCAAATTTGCGACTTGTCGTGAGTATCGCAAAAAAATATATAGGCCGGGGAATGTTATTTCTTGATTTAATTCAAGAGGGCAATTTAGGCTTAATTCGAGCTGTTGAAAAATTTGACTATAAACGAGGCTTTAAATTCAGCACTTACGCAACGTGGTGGATTCGTCAAGCAATTACACGAGCAATCGCAGATCAAGCCCGCACTATTCGAGTCCCCGTTCATATGGTCGAGACTATTAATAAAATGGTAAGGATTTCGCGTTTACTCGTTCAGGAATTAGGCCGCGAACCTTCAGACGAAGAAATTGCAGAAAAAATGAATATTGAGCCGTCAAAAGTTGAAGAGATCCGCAGAATTTCGCAATTGCCCGTATCTCTTGAGACTCCAATCGGTGAAGAAGAAGACAGCCAGCTAGGTGATTTCATAGAAGATCATGATTTACCCAGTCCCGACGAGGCCGCAGCAGGTCATTTATTACATGAGCAGATAGAAGACATGTTAAATACTCTCTCAGACAGAGAGCGTGAAGTTTTGCATTATAGATTTGGTCTTGAAGATGGACACTCGTACACGCTTGAAGAAGTCGGGAAAAAATTTAATGTAACTCGCGAAAGAATTAGGCAGATAGAAGCTAAGGCACTCAGGAAATTACGTCAGCCCAGCAAGAAATTAAAAGATTTTCTGGACTAAGTAAAAAAATGGCTAATAAATTTGCAAATACAGTGAAAGCCGCTAATTTCGGCAGATCAATATCTAAAAAGTTTAAGCATAGATTACTGGGTGCGCTCATATTATTTTTATTGCTGCTATTCTCGTGCATTTGTATGGTGGCAGGAAAAAAATTTTGCGGGTTCATACTGGGACTCAGTCTGGAGCGTCTTATTTACCCTCATAGGACAAGGAGAATTTGCTACGTCACCTCATACTTTCTGGGGGCGTATTATAGTATTCTTGCTTTCAATTTTCGGCGTGGCACTGTTCGGCGTGGTATTCGCTGAAGTCCTGCAGAGATTAATTAACAGCAAAATTAAAATACTTTTAGGGGAGATGATGGGCATTAATAATTGTAAATTTGAAGGACATGTAGTAATTTGCGGCTGGAACGGACGAGGTGTATATATAGCTCGTGAGTTAAAGGCAGCAGGTAAGCAGGCGGCTTTAATTGCTCAGGAACGCCCGAAAGATTTAGACCCTGAAATATATTACGTTCAGGGCAACCCTTCAGAGCGCGAGTCATTAATTAAAGGCGGAATCGATAAGGCACAAGGCGCGATAATTTTAGGAGATCCCGAATACGGCAATGATGACTCACACACGATTTTAACGGGACTTGCTATTGAAGCAGTTGCTCCGAATGTGTATACAGTCATGGAACTTCATAATCCCGAAAATGAACGTTACGCGCGTTATGCAAATGTCGACGATATTTTATATACTGACAGCTTAATTGC
>CAJOEQ010000226.1 GCA_905233515.1 uncultured Synergistales bacterium | reverse complement strand
ATTGTGAAGACACGTTCTGACACTCTGCAGGATTTAGACACTCCGGAAGATATAAAAATTTTCATGAGAGAATTTAGCAATCAAGACAAGAAAACATATAAATATTTAGAGTTCATACTAAAAAATTAGGATTTTCGCGATAAATTTTTTGTAAGAGTTTCACGAAATTATAAACGCTTTCTCTCTGTTCGCTCGCATGAGTACATAATACGCACTTCACAGTCTCAGGGCAATTAAACGGAATCCAAGCGAATTCGTTATAATGATCGTTAAGAAATCCCGGCGCGAGGCATATTCCCTTGTGAGTTGCAATATTAGTTAAAGTCGTGTCATAGTCATTGCTGTTAAAATATGGAATATTGAGCGCGTTAATTACTCTTTGCTGTACTGCTTTAAGTTCAGGAGGTGAACCGCCGCCGATCATTAGAGTACGATTCTTGAGGTCTTCAAGATTTATGATTGTTTTTTGCGCTAATGGGTCAGATTTTTGCGTTATTAAATAAATTCGGCTCTCAAAAATTGCATGTAAATTTATATCGGGAATTCTTTTAACGTCGACTTCCATAGAGAATAAAATATCTTCTTCACCCTTCAGAAACGGCGATAAATCGAATATCGGCAAAAAATGAGGCGTTATAAATATTGACTCGTTTTCGCGCTCAAAAATTTCTATTGCTTGAGGCAAAAAATATAGTGCTGATCTTGTCGGGAGTCCTATTGATATATTTGTCTGATAGTGTGAGCTGAAATTTTGACACTGCTCAATTGCGCGTTTTAATTCATTGCGGATATTATGAAGTGTCGTACAAAATTGTTCGCCCGCTGGTGTAAGCACTGCCCCTCTTGCTGAACGTTCAAACAAAGTAAATCCTATTTCGTCCTCAAGTAATTTAATTTGATACGTCAATGCAGGCTGAGAAATAAATAAATTCTCTGCGGCTCTGTTAAAATTTTTCGTGTGTGCTATTTCTAGTACAAAATCTATTTGCTTTGTGTTCATGATTAATAAAAATTTTTTATCAGCTATCAAACTTTTCTATTTGAATATTATATCACCCAGTTTTAGAATTAAATCACTCGCAAAAATTTAATCTTAAAAGGAGCAAAAAATTTCATGAAATATGTAAAACTAGGTAACAGCGGCGTAGATGTCTCAAGAATTTGTCTCGGCATGATGAGTTTCGGCAAACCCGGCTCAGAAAATGGCGTTTTTCCATGGGCTATGGAATTTGACGACGCAAAGCCGTTATTTAAGAAAGCAATCGAACTCGGAATAAATTTTTTTGACACTGCGAATGTTTATCAGTTAGGCAGCAGCGAAGAAATTACCGGAAAATTAATCCGAGAATTTAATTTAAATCGTGATGAGATAGTAGTAGCAACTAAGGTAAATTTTGAAATGCGAGCAGGTAAACCGAACGGGGGCGGCTCTTCACGTAAAAATATTTTAAGCGAAATCGATCATAGTTTAAAGCGTCTCGGGCTTGATTACGTTGATTTATACCAGATTCACAGGCTTGACTCTTTTACTCCTATGGAAGAAATTATGGAGGCATTGCACGATGTTGTAAAAAGCGGGAAGGCTCGTTATATAGGAGCTTGCACAATGGACGCTTGGCAGTTTGAGAGATTGCAGAATATCGCCGAACGTCATGGATGGACGAAATTTATTACTATGCAGAATCAATATAATTTAATTTATCGTGAAGAAGAACACGAGATGATGCCTTTATGTCTTGATCGCAAAGTCGGTGTAAATCCTTGGAGTCCATTAGCTGGCGGGCGTTGTGCTCATTCATGGGGGACTCAGACGGCACGCACGAAAATTGACGCAGTTTCTCCGGCAGTATGGACAGAAAAAACAGCCGAACAAGATAAAAAAGTTGTCGACAATCTCGAGAAAATTGCGAAAGAAAACGGCAGGACTATGGCACAAGAGTCCCTTGCTTGGATGTTGAGCAAGCCTTTTATTTGCTCCCCTGTTGTAGGAACTACCAGCGTTAAACACGTTGAAGAAGCAGCCTCTGCAGTTGATATAAAATTAAGTGATGACGAGATTGCAGCACTTGAATCGCCATATACAGCTCATACTAAGCAGCACGCATTTTAAAGGAGGAAAATTTTAATGACGGGGAAAATTTTTCTTGTAATTGCTATGATTTTAGCTTTATCGATTCCGGCATTTGCAGCAGAAACTCAAAAAGTTAAATATATTGAGGCTCCTAATTTTCCGGGACAAATTTATTTATATGACAATCCCAGCGAGCAGGATATAAATTTTGAACAATGGTACGAGATTGAAGGGCGCGGGCAATTTGTGAGAAATGTCAAAGTCCCGACTCTGATTCCATATTTGCCAAATCCTGGAAAATCAAACGGTGCAGCTATAATAATAGCTCCCGGGGGCGCGTTTTTGCATCATACTTTTGGCAGTGGAGGCTATGAGGCCGCAGAATATTTCAGAAATCAGGGCTTTGCTACGTTCATATTAAAATATAGAGTAGAAATTACGCCTCGTGAAGAGTCAGATTATCAAGCATATGTCGCTGAAAAAATGGCCGGTTATATTGCAGGAGGTCTAAGCGGAAATTATGCGCCTGCTACACCTGATTATGCGTTTGAAGATGTTAATAAAGC
>CAJOEQ010000225.1 GCA_905233515.1 uncultured Synergistales bacterium | reverse complement strand
GTAACATTTTCGCCCATATAAACAAGTTCGCCCGGAGTCAAAATCTGCGTTATTTCTTGATCATTATCATCAATGAGCTTAAATTTTCCGCCCGGTATTGCTACACCTATAGAGCCTATTTTACTCAATGCCTTATCACTTGGTAAATAGCTCATTCTCGCTGTAGCCTCGCTTTGACCGTACATTACTATAAATTTTTTATTATTCTCTTGAGCATAACGCGCAAATTTTTCTTGTAATTCCGGCAAAATCTTCCCGCCCGCTTGAGTAAGAGTCCTCAATGCCGGTAATTTCATATTGTAAAATCTCAATTTATCAAGAATTTCATATGTATACGGCACTCCGCTTAAAGATGTAGCATTTTCTCGTCTCATGAAATCCCAGAAATCTTTTTGCATGAGAGTCTTATCAGTTACTAGAATTGCCGCACCTGCTAATAAATGCGAGTTTATTATTGACAATCCATAAGTGTAATTCATTGGGAGAGTCGTAATAGGACGTTCTGACTCGTTAAGATTTAAAAATTGCTTGATAGAAAGCGCGTTAGATAAAATATTCTTGTATGATTGCCTTACGAGTTTAGGCGACCCCGTAGAACCTGAAGTAGTAAGCAATAAAGCTAAATTCTCATATAAATTAAATTCGCGTTCGTAATTAGTCTTGAGCAAGATATAATCATAAACGTTATAAATTTCTGTCATGCCGTGAAAATTTTTGCGTTGACTCTCAGGAATCCATAAATAAGCGGGCTTGTAAATTTCCATGAGTCTAAGCAGAGAGTCAGAGTCAATATTGCTGCTTAACAACAAAGGGACAATATTATTATTTACAAATGCGGCATAACCGAGAATAGAGCCGATTTTATTTTGACACAAGCAAAAAACTAGACACCGGCGGCCAAGTGAATTTGCGACTTTTTCGGACTCGATTTTAAGCTCATGATATGACAATTTATTATTATTATCATCAATCAGGGCTGTATTATTCGCAAATGAGTCTAAATCCCATATTTTATTTAAATTCTGCACTGTCATAATTAATTAAAGCTGCACGCCGTATTTTTTGAGAATCTCGATACCTTTCTCAAACGAATTAAAATCGATTATGTCATCAGTATCAAAAATTATGTCAAAAGCATGTTCTAATGACGATGTAAGCATCATATGCCCTACTGAATCCCATGCGGGTATACTCTGATAAGTCAAGCCCGTTAACTGCTCTTCACTAACTCCCAAAGTCTGGGCAAAAATTTTCTTGTACTTCTCTAAATTTGTCATGATTAATACTCCTTTAAATAAAAAATTTATATAATTGCGCCGCCGTTGACTCCGATAATTTCTCCCGTGATATATCGTGCTAAATCAGACGCAAGGAAAACTATAACGTCCGCTATATCTTCAGGAGTTCCGAGTCTTCCCATTCTGATATTGTTTAAATGAGCTTTTATTTTCTCTTCTCCTATGCTCCTGAACATATCAGTGTCAATCATTCCCGGTGCAACTGCATTAACTCGAATTCCATAACCGGCCAATTCTTTAGCTGCTGTCTTAGTCATAGCTGCAACTGCTCCCTTTGTAGCTGAATACACAAGCTGCCCGGCGTTACCTTCAATTCCTACTATGCTGGATAAATTTATTATGCAGCCGCTTTTCTGGAACATCATTTGTTTTGCAGCGATTTGAGTCATATTCATTACACCGAATACATTAGTCTCGTAAATTTCCTGCATTAGATCTCTTGTGATCATTCCGATTAAAGCGTCCTTCATTATGCCGGCATTATTAACAAGCACGTCAAGCCTTCCGGATTCTTTTCTGATTTGCAAGATAGATTTTTTTGCTGCTGATTCGTCTCTCACGTCGAAATATAGAGCTTTAACGGTTGTATTATATTCTTTGCTGATTTCTTCACACAGAGAATCTATATTTTTAGGAGCTCGGCAATTAGCATAAACAATAGCCCCTTCTTCAGCAAATTTTTTAACTGCAGCGGCTCCGATTCCCCGGCTGGCTCCCGTGATTAGACAGACTTTATTATTAAGCAAGCTCATATTCTCACCTCGAAAAATTTAACGTCTGAAAACTTTTCCGTCGATATTGCGGGCAATGACTCGCGCGGGATTTCCGATTACGACAACTGAATCAGGGACGTTTTTATATACGATTGCTCCCATGCTTATAATGGATCTATCACCGATTGATATATCTTCTTTTAGTGCTGCACTGAGGCCGATATATGTAAATTTTCCGATTTTGACATTTCCTGCGATACTGCTCAAACTGGAAATTATGCAGCCTTCTTGAAGTAAATCATCGTGTCCGATATTGCAATGAGGTTGAATATAAACATAGTCTTTTATCGTTACGTTACATGAAATAAAGCAGCCATATTGTATTATTACGCCTCGTCCTATAGTCGTCGAGTCAGGTATATACACATCAGGATGAATTAATGAAGCCAGTTTCATATTATCCTGTTCGAGCTTATTAAATATTTTTTCTCTTACTAGAGGCTCACCTATAGCTACAATTATTTCTGATGAGTCGCCGTATTTGCTGCGAAAATCTTCATAAATCGGTTCAAATTTGTCATTGCCACAAACTGAGCTAAGCAGATAACTCTCTACAACGTTTCTAAATTTTTCAAATTCCG
>CAJOEQ010000224.1 GCA_905233515.1 uncultured Synergistales bacterium | reverse complement strand
CGTTAACTTTTAAACTTGATACTATATTCCCATTAAGTACTATAGAATTTGAAGGCTATAAATTAAAAGCACCTCGTGATATTCATAAAATTTTATCTAAAACATACGGCGATTATATGAGTTTTCCACGACGCGGAGTTATTCATCACGGAGGAAAAATCCCGCGCAGTGAATGGGCTTCACAAAATGGAATCAATCTCGACGAAGTATTAGAGCATCTCAAAACAATAGAAAAATTTTTCAGGTCTTAATCTTTTATCGGATTAATTCTCAATGTTCCCGGATTCGTGTATGTAACAAGTGCTACAGTTCCGGGGACGGATCTAATATATTTGCGTTCAGTGTAATCGACTGGGACGGAGTTAGACTCTTTCCCTGATGAGTGTCCCGCAGCCAACCCCGCAGCATATTCTAAAATATTTCTCTTGTCTGATTCTAATTCTGAGCGTCTTACTCCTTTAATAATCACATGTGCGCCCGGCATTTCATGAGCATGCAGCCAAATATCTTCAGGTCTAGCAAGTTTAAATGTTACGTGCCTATTTCCGCGAGCTGAGAGTCCTACTAAAATATTTATGCCGTCATAGTTTATGCTTAAGAACGGCGGAATTTCAGGCGATTTTTTGCGGAACTTGCTAAATTTCTTGCTATTATTATCAGGTGTGAGCCATTCCGTTAAGTCCTTCACTGAGTCATTAAAATTTTCAGGGTCATTGATTGAGTCAAGTAATGCGTGCTGCTCCTGTAATTCTTTAATTTATTGAGTCAAGATTTAATTTAATTTCGTCGGGATTGCCTTTTGCTTTGCGATAACGTTTAAAATATTTTTCCGCATTTCTTGACGGTGATAAATCAGGATCTAGCGCGATTTCTAAATTATTCCCTTCCCAGTCAGTGAGATTTATATTTGCTGCTCTTTTCGGGATTTCATAAATATGCGTTAATATAGCTTCACCCTTGAGTCTAAAAATTTCGGCCTCTTGACATTCTTTGAGCTGCTTAATTAGTCCGTCCCTGTGTCGTTCGCGTGATTTTATGACACGTTTTAATTTCGCGTCTATCTCATGTAAAATTTTTTCGCGGCCTTTTCTCAATAATGGCATTAATACACCGTGCCGAGCTGCTTTTATTGAGTCATGACCCAAATTTATAGCCTCGTCAAAATCAAAATCTATGCGAGTTAAATAATTATTTTTCTTGATTAACTTGCAATTTACGCGTGAGTCTTCACTAACTAGTTTTAATAGTGCAGAGTTCCAAGAAATAGGCTCATGTTCTGCCCAGTGAGTCTGAATTAAACGCGCTAAAGGTCGGCCAATTCCTGAAATATTTTGCAAGTCTTCAAATTTTATAATCCTGCTTTCATTGAGTGAAATTCCTTCAAAAACGGGCGGCGGCGTGTATAAATGACCTGGCAGAATCGTTCTAAATCTATTCACATCGGGTGTAGAATGTCTTGCTGCCTCGTCAATCTTGTGAGAATCATCAAGAATCAAAAAATTTGCGACCGGCTCCGTGATTTCAAGTATTAAATAATAATTCACGCTCAAACCTGCAGAGACTCGCCGTCTTGCTGCAAATTCTAGAATTCTATCACGGTTTAATTGCTTGACTGAATAAATTTCTCCTCCGTGTGTTAAGCGACTCTTCAAAGCCTCGGCCATTTGTGTACGTCCTGATGATATTTCGCGCAATGCGTTTATTTCACTCTGAGTCGCCTCACAAATTCCCGCCGCTCCTGAAGTCCACGAAAAAAGCAGCCATCTTTCATTTGAAAATTTCATAGCTGCCCAAGTGTCTCCGCCTTCTATGCGGTTAACCCGCAGGGGTAATAACTCCTTCAATGCCCCCGCGAGTCCCGTTATAAATTCTGGTCCAAATGCCATTATTTATATTTACCTCAATATACTTAAAATTGTATTAGTCTGAATTTGATTCGATTGCGCTAACATGGCTGTATTAGCCTGCATTAGAATTTGCATCTTAGTGTATTCTAATAACTCGCTGGCGTAATCAGTATCACGAATTCTGCTATTTGCTCCGATTAGGGCTTCCGTCTCGTCCGTGAGATTCCCTAAATGATGCTCGAGTCTATTTTGTGCCGCGCCGAGTTTTGCCTGCTGCATTGAGACTCTATCTATAGCCTTGTCTATTAAGTCAATAGATTTTGCGGCTTTCTCACGACTCATTACATTAACGCCGTTCAGTCCAAGCGCGTCCGAACTCATATCGCCGAGAGATAATATAACGTCTTCTCCCTCGCCTGCTCCTGTCTGAAATATCATAGTGTTATCGGCCAAGTGCAAAACTATATCAGTTCCGGAATTACCTGTAGTGCTAGTTATTGAATAATTGCCGTTAGCTTCACTCCATGCCGCCTGAAGTCCCATCATTGAGTCAAATTCTACATCTACATTTTTGTGAACTACTCCGACTAAGCGATTACCGGTTATATTTACGTTTTGTGCGATAACTGATCCGTCATGAGCGTCAAGAACATCAACATTATATGTAGACTCTTTTGATTCCCTAATGGTATTCAGTGATAGAGCATTTAATAAATCTTCATTGCCTGATATGCTTATTTCACCTTTTGAGCCGGTAAGAGCCGAACGAATTACAAGAGTCCCCGCAACTGACTCCGCACCTGTTTTAGCACCTTCTGTGAAAGTTACAAATTTATTTGCGTCATCAACATATTTTGCTTGACCGAGTCCGACTGCAACGGCTGTATTTAATTTCTTGACGAGATCATTTACTGTATCATTTCCGTAAATCATGACTCTTGCTTGAGTCCCATCGCCTTGTGTTAGAGTCAATTCTTGAGGCTGATCAAGTAAATACTTCCCTTCAGAACTCCAGAATTTATCTATATCGCGCAATTGTGTATTACTATCGGCGATTTTTCCAACGTAACCGGCTTTAAAAGTTGCTAGGGGCGTTTCATTGCTTGTGTCAAGCTGACCGCCTGAAGCAGTACTCTTAAATAATGCACCTGTTGAAAGTGTTATAGTTCCTTCTGTTACTTCACCGGAGCGCGAATTTATATAATAATTGCTGAATCTAATATCTTCATTAGCGTTATTGCTGCCGTCAAGAATGTAATTAAGCGTGTTTCCGTTAAATGGGCTGCCGATCCATCCATTTGGATCTTGGCTGTTTCCTGAAGCTGAGAGATTTACGCCTATTACGTCAGATCCTAAATTTTGAGCACTGACATTAACGACAAATTTTGCGCCTTCTTTAAGATAATTGCTGCCGTCCAAGCTGATATTTAGTGAATCATCTCCGAACATTTTGCCGAGATTTACAGAGTTGCCGCCGTCAGTCAGCATTATATTATCCATTGAAGTTTTATAGCTCGTGCCATTTTGAGCTAAAATATTCGCAGAAGCATTTAGCGTAACAAG
>CAJOEQ010000223.1 GCA_905233515.1 uncultured Synergistales bacterium | reverse complement strand
TAGTACGTTCGGCAATCGCAGGAAATGCGGGCAAGTTAAGCATTACTTCAAATAATCAGGATTTATTAAACGTGTTAGGCTTTAATACGATTCAGGAGGCAACCGAGAATAATTATACTGCTTCAGTTTATGAGGCTCATACGGGCAAAGTTTTAGCGAAAAATATTCAGACTGATGGAAATAGCATTAACGGCGTAATAAGTCCAAATGTCAGCATAGAATTTGATCAAATGGCAAATATTAAAGCAATGTGGAGCGACTCGGCAAAAAATTATGTATTATATTCCGACTCGCAGGCCTATGAGACGACTATACATTTAGTTGACAGGAGAACAGCTTTTCAGGTCGGGCAGAATTTAGGCGAGGACTTTTACATAAATATAGGCGATATGACATCGAGCGCGCTGGGAATCGACAAAATAAATTTAACGTCAAGGAAAACTGCATCAGAAGCAATTACTACAATTGACGCAGCTATTCATAAAGTCTCGTTACAGCGTTCAAGAATCGGCGCATATCAAAACGAACTCGAATATAACACAAATAGCCTTACTGAAACGAGTCTGCAATTAAACGCAGCCGAGAGTCGATTAACTGATACTGACATGGCAAGAGAATATATAGAATTCGTGAAGCTGCAAATTTTAAATAACGCCGGGAGTTCTATGTTATCGCAGGCAAATCAAAACGCTCAAAATCTCGTGAACGTATTATCACTATAAAAAATTTCTCCCTTGTCTGATTTAATAGGCAGGGGAGATTTTTATTTCATTTATTATATTTCTCCGTTATTAATCCATTCGGCCAAGTCCAGCGCAAAATAAGTAATAATTATATCTGCTCCGGCTCTTGCTTGAGAGATTGCCGACTCGATTGCGATTTTCTTCTCGTCAAGCCATCCCATTAACGCCGCAGCCTTTATCATTGAGTATTCACCGCTCACAGAATAAGACCCAACCGGCACTAAAAATTTTTCTTTGACTGACTTCAATATATCAAGATAAGCGAGTCCAGGTTTAATTATTATCATGTCTGAGCCTTCTTGAATATCAAGCATTGCTTCTTTCAGTGCCTCGCGTGAATTTCTTATATCCATTTGGTAAGATTTGCGATCTCCGAATGATGGAGCAGACCCCGCAGCCTCTCTGAATGGCCCGTAAAATGAGCTTGCATATTTAACAGCATATGAAAAAATTAACGTATCCTGCAAATTATTAGAGTCAAGAGCTTCACGAATTGCCAACGTATGACCGTCCATCATGTCAGAAGGTGCTACTATATCAGCTCCGGCGTTTGCTTGAGAGACTGCTATTTTTGCAAGATATTCAAGAGTCGCGTCATTATCAACACAGCCATTTTTTATTATTCCGCAATGTCCGTGTGAAGTGTATTCGCACATGCAAACATCGCCGATAATATTTAAATCCGGAAATTCATTTTTTGCGAGCCTTATAGCCTGCTGGATTACTCCGTTATCGTCCCACGCTGAAGATGCGCACTCGTCTTTGTGTTCAGGCAGTCCGAATAAAAGAATCCCCCCGATTTTGTTTTTTGCTGCACGTTCGAGAATCACCGGCAATTTATCAGGGCTGTAACGCTTTTGACCGGGCATTGCTGCTATATCTTCAATTATATTATTCCCTTCACGGACAAAAACGGGATATATTAACATTGAAGATTTTAATCTAGTCTCGCAAGTTAAATCGCGTATTGATTGAGTCTTCCTTAACCGTCTTGGCCTGATTCGTAGATTATTCATGTAAAAATTTCAGTCCTTCTTCAAGATATATAACAGGTTCAAATTTTAATATTTCTCTAGCAAGTTCAATAGATGCCGACGAATGCAAAATATCGCCCTGTCTGGGTGCCTCGTGAATGGCTTTGATTTCTTGACCGGGCGCAAAAATATCATAAATTTTCGTGAGTAATTCATTTAGACTCGTTTTGACTCCGCAGCCTATATTGAAAACTTGCCCAGCCGCCTTTACTTCAAATGCAGCAAGAATATTAGCAAGCACTATATTTTGAACAGCGCAAAAATCCCGTGTAGCTTCTCCCGTGCCGTAAATTATAGGAGTCTTCCCTGACTTCACAGCACTAACCCATTTCGGAATTACTGCCGCATATGCCCCGTTAGGATTTTGACGAACTCCGAACACGTTAAAATATCTCAAGCCGACGCACTCAAGATTAAATACACGCGTGAAAAATTCTGCGTTGACCTCATTAATATATTTAGTCATTGCATAAGGTGATAAAGATTTGCCGATTTTGCTTTCAATTTTCGGCATAGTCTCATCATCTCCGTAAACTGCGCTGGAAGTTGCATATACAACTCGTTTTATATTATTTTCTCGTGAGGCCTGCAAAATATTCATAAAGCCTGTTATATTGACATCGTGATATTTTAGCGGGAATTGCATAGACTCAGGAACTGACGCGAGCGCGGCATGATGTAGAACATAACAAGATCTGTGATACTTGCATTAATTAACGTAAAATTTTCTGCATGGCCTGAATTATTTAATGCAGCGTTAATATTTTCTTGAGTTCCCGTGCTGAAATCGTCAAGTCCCTTCACATTTTGCCCGACTGATAATAAAGCCTCCGTCAAGTGTGAGCCTATAAAGCCCGCCGCACCTGTTACAAGCCATGTATATTTTGCGTTTAATTTGCCTGATAAAATTTCGGGATAATAACTCATTTTATTTCTCGATTGAAATAATCTTTAATTTTCTTGTGCCTCTAGGAATCTTTACAAGAATCTCAGACCCTACAATATGCCCTGAAATTGCCTGACCGACCGGACTTTTTTGTGAAATTCTCTGAATTCCTTTAGCGTTCACTGCCGCACCCGATAATTCTTCAGATCCTACGAGTTCATACGTGAAAATTTTGCCGGGCTGATCTAAATCTTCAAGCGTTATTGTTAAGCCTATACCGACTCTATTTGTGTCGAGTTTTGCCTCATCTATAACTGTAACTTTGCTTAAAGTATTCTCAAGATCTAGTATTCTATCTTCGAGTTTTGCCTGTTCTTCTTTTGCGGCTGCGTACTCGGCATTTTCGCTTAAATCCCCGAATGCGCGGGCTTCTTCTAATTGTCTTGCTACTTCCTGACGTTTAACTGTTCTTAAGTGCGTTAATTCTTCGCTTAATCTCTCATAACCCTTGCGAGTCATCTCATGAGTTTCTGTTTTCTTCATAATAAATCCTCACATTCTGATAAAATATAACTTGCATATTTTACTTCATAATATATTTTAAAGGAGATGTAAATTTTTATGGCACAATACGAAAATTATATGCCTTACGCGGGAACGGATACACTAGAGATAACAAATACTCTTTTCCGCAAAGTCTACCAGTTTATGGCATTAGGATTAATTATTACTTCAATTACAGCATATTTAACGGCAGCAAGTCCGGCAATGATAAGATTCTTTTATGGATCTCGTGCACCGTTGATTATTGCGGCAGTCGTTGAAATCGGCTTAGTTCTTTATTTAGGAATGGCAATAAATAAAATTTCTGCTCAGACTGCATTAATATTATTCTTGCTATACAGCTTTGTGAACGGCTTGACATGTTCAATTTTATTACTTGTTTATACTCAGGCATCAATTTATCAGGCGTTTTTCACAGCGGCGGGAATGTTCGGAGTCATGAGCATTTACGGATTATACACTAAGCGCGATTTAACAGGCATGGGAAGTTTCTTAATTATGGGCTTATTCGGGATTATTATAGCGAGCTTGATTAATCTTTTCATGAGATCTTCAGGCATGGAACTTGTTATAAGCATAATGGGAATAATTATATTTATGGGCTTGACTGCTTATGACACGGCGAAAATTAAGCAGCTTTCTATGACAGTGAACGGCGCGGACTCTTCAGCATTAACAAAAATTGCAGTTATCGGAGCTTTACAGCTTTATCTTGATTTCATTAATTTATTTATATATTTGCTTAAGATATTCGGAAAACGTAGAGATTAATTTAATTTTCCGTTCCCCCTGTCTAACAAGGCCGGGGGGATTTTTTATATATTTCAAGTGTAGTGATTAATTTATTCCCCGCACATGCCTGATTCCTCCCACCCGCCCGTAAAATCTATCTGAACGGCCAAGAAATTATAAAAATTTTCGTGTATATAAATCTCGCTTGCAAATAATTAAAAATTTCTGCACCGTAAATCATCGTTATAAAGCACCCTACGGCCAAGAACGGCACAAGCGGTATACTTTCATGTTTACCCCAGTGCAATTTTCCTA
>CAJOEQ010000222.1 GCA_905233515.1 uncultured Synergistales bacterium | reverse complement strand
TCATGATTTATATTTTCCTTAAGTCAGGCTCTAAAGCAGTTTTCAGAGTCGTATTAGAGTCTTTATCCTTCACGATTTTTGCGGGACATCCTGCTACAACTTTATTTGCTGGTACGTCTTCAATTACTACAGCACCGGCGGCAATTACTGAATTCTCCCCGACGTGGACTCCCTCAATTACTACGGCATTGGCACCGATTAACACGTTATCTTCAATTATGACAGGTTTTGCGCTTGCTGGCTCAATGACACCTGCGAGAACTGCACCGGCTCCGACATGGCAATTTTTCCCTACAGTTGCGCGGCCTCCGAGTACTGCTCCCATGTCAATCATGGTATTATCGCCGATAACTGCTCCGATATTTATAATAGCTCCCATCATGATAACTGCGTTTTGCCCGATTGATACATTATCGCGGATTATTGCGCCTGGTTCGATTCGAGCCTGAATATTTTTCAGGTCTAATAAAGGAATTGCGCTGTTTCTTGATTGATTCTCGATTACAATATCAGCAATTTTTGATTTATTAGCGTTAATTACCGGTTCAAGTTCTGACCAGTCCCCGAAAATAATTTTATCGCCAGCCCCGAAAATTTTTGCGTTCGTGCTTGAGAAGTCAATATTTTCATTTTCGCGCAAATAAATTTTTACGGGAGTAACTTTTTTAGAATTTGCAATAAATTTAATAATTTCTTGAGCGTCCATATTTAAGCCTCACTTGCTAGAAAATTTCTCATGTCATAAAATCCCGCCGGCTGCTTAATGAGCCATTTTGCCGCTGATAATGCACCATTAGCAAATAATGCCCTGTTCTTAGCGTCATGCTTTATTGTGATAGTCTCTAGTCCGTTGGAAAAAATTATTTCATGAGTCCCGACTTCTGAGCCATAACGTAAAGAATGTATACCGATTTCGTTTTGAGTTCGCTTCCCGTTTTCGTGCCTTCCGATATTAAATGCGCTTTCAGGTTTTGACTCCTGAATTCTTTTAGCGAGCATTAAGGCCGTACCGCTGGGAACGTCTAATTTTTGATTATGATGAGATTCTATTAATTCAATATCGCAGGGAGTAAAAATTTTCGCGACTCTTTCGGCCAAGTCAGCAACTAAAGCGACTCCGATTGACATATTAGGCGACATAAAGACGGGTATTTTTTGAGCGGCCTCGTGAATTAAATTAATTTCTGACTCGTCATGACCAGTTGACGCGATTAAAACAGGAAAATTTTTTTTGACGCAATATTTTACGAGAGATTCAGCCGCTTTGTGATTCGAGAAATCTATAACGCAATCAGCCGAGCCCGTGAAATCATCAAGTTTATTATATTTGCCCCCGCCTGTCTCAAACATTACATCAATGAGAGCCGCAATATTTTCGCCTGATTTTATAGCCATGTCAGAAATAATCTGACCCATTTTACCGCCTGCACCGTTAATAATTAATTTCATGCTAGATTAAGCCTTTCTCCTGCATTAAAGATTTTAATTTCAGCCAGTGTGATTCTTCCATTTGTACTAAAGGCAGTCTAACGTGATTCTCACAAAATCCCATAGCGGCCATTGCTGCTTTAACTGGAATCGGGTTTACTTCACAGAATAACGCATTAATTAACGGTAAGAATTCACATTGTAATTTTGCTGCGCCTTCTACATCGCCAGCCCAGAATTTATTACAAATTTCCATAGTCTGCTTAGGTGCAGGATTTGACAACACAGAAATAACGCCCTTCCCGCCCATTGAGAGAATAGGCACAATTTGATCGTCATTTCCTGAATAAATATCTAATTTATCGCCGACTAATTCGAAAGTCTGCACGATTTTGCTTATATTCCCGTTAGCTTCCTTTATGCCGGCTATATTCGGGTGATCTGCTAATTTTGCGTAAGTCTCAGGCTCAATATTTACTCCTGTTCTTGACGGAACATTGTATAAAATCACGGGCTTTGTTACTGCGTCGGCTATAGTCGTGTACATTTTCACGAGTCCATTTTGAGTCGTCTTGTTATAATAGGGAGTAACAAGCAATAAACCGTCTGCTCCTGCATCACAGCAATATTTTGAGAGCTGAACCGCATAATTTGTATCATTTGACCCAGTTGCAGCAATAATCGGACATTTTCCGGCGACTCTTTCAACGGCAAATTTTACTACTTTTTTGTGTTCTGAGTCATCGAGTGTCGAGCCTTCTCCAGTCGTCCCAGCTATAACAAGCGCATTAATTCCCTGTTCGACCTGCCAATCAAGAACGCGCGCAAATGAGTCATAATCGACTCCGTTATCATTCGTCGGAGTAATTAAGGCTGTAGCTACTCCTTTAAAAATTGTCTTTGCTGACATAAATAAATCTCTCCTTATATAATCTGCACAAAAAAAACCGCTCCGGTGAATGAGCGGCTATTATATGCGAATAAATTAATAATGCGTCCGTCATTCACTCAAGCATAAATAAAGTTACGTTTTATCTTGAGCAATGACTCACAGGAAGAGTAATTAAAATTTTTGTTGAATGAATTAATTAACATAATAAAAAATTTTCCTCCTGATTTTGCATTAGATTTTTGCGAGAAATAATAAACGTGAAAATTTATTCTGTCAATGTTTTAATATTTATTTCTCGTAATGAGTAGCGCATGAAACAATTTCGATAGTGTTATCTAATTTTATGCGGTAAA
>CAJOEQ010000221.1 GCA_905233515.1 uncultured Synergistales bacterium | reverse complement strand
TCAGCGTTATTAATTTTCCTGTCATGATGTTCGCTTGACCAGTTTATGAACTCGGCATATATGCTAGCACCTTCTGCAACTGCTGTCATAGGATTTATATTTGTGTCAAATTTTATAGCGAGTTCTCTAGAAACTTTTTCGCGCAAATAATTATAATTAGTGGGCCCTCCGACGAATACAAGCCTCTCTATATCATTTGCAGAGAGTCCGGCTTTTCTCATGGCTGCACGTGAAATTTCTATAGTCTCGTCAATAATATCATCAATTAGGGGATTTAATATATTTCTTGACCGTCAAGATCCTTGCAAGATAAATCATCAGCTTGAATTATTGCATTTTCTGAAGAAGTCTTCAGTGAAAGCTCAATTTTTGCCTGTTCAATAGCAAATAAAGCTATATGACGCAATTTTTTATAATTATCATTGACTAAGAAATTTTCAGGAAGATTAAAATTTTTTCTCAAGTAAGGGACGACTATATTATCAAGAATTTTGCGATCCCAATCACGCCCGCCGCACATTTCTTTGCCTTCTTGAGTCAATAAATTAACTTTTCCAGCCTGCGCTCTTCTTCCATATCCGCAGTGCTGTCAAATGATTTGCTGCCATAAGACCGCATAACACTCATAACTGCTGCGACTGGCTCCTGCATTAAAGCGACTCTGCCAATACCTGCCATTTTTGCGGCCTCAAGTGTAGCTTCTTTCTTAACTTGATTAAATGCTGCAGGAACAGTAATAACCGTAGCGATTTCGGGATCTTTGCGAATTTCTTCGGGTAAATAGCCAAAAAGTATTTTGAGAATTTCCGCGCTGCATTCTTCAGGTGATAAAGAAATCCCCGAGTCTTTAAAGTCAAATTTATAACTTGTTCCCATGTAGCGTTTGAATAATATCGCAGTATTATCTGCGTCAATTGCTGCCCTGCTGTAAGCTCTATAGCCGTAAAAACGATTCCCGCGTTTGTTGATATATATAGCTGATGACGTTACGTCATTTTGTTCGGGGCTTTTCCAGACTCGCGGCTTATTCATTCCGTCATATGAACATATTGCGCTGTTTGTTGTTCCTAAGTCAATACCGATATAATTTTTCATGATTAAATTCTCCGTTAAATTTTCTTGAGTATAATTTTCCCGGTTTTTATTACTGAAGAGTCTTGCATAATATTAGGTTCTAGCATTTGCTCAATTTTTAGTCCGTCATCCGAGTCAAAATCTTCTAAGTTAATGGGAATTGCAGCCATTCCGATGTCATAATCAGTCCCGGGGGGAATCTCTACGATTCTCAGCCCTGCCGAGTCAAGAATCTCATCTAATTTTTTGCGAAAATATAAATAACGTCCCTGATAACGCGTATATTCTTTATAGTCGCTTAATTTAGCAAGCATATTATTAAATACTCGTGAAAACCGCCAAGACTCAAGAATAAGATCGATTATTAAGTCTTTATATTTTAAGTCGGGATTATCTGTATTAACTCCCATTTTTGAATGACGCTCCATTTTGTGAAAAATTTTTGAAATATAATTAAGTATATCATAATAAAATTTATTTATTGAGTTAATAACAGTGCTTTATAAGAGAAAAATATTATAATAATTTGCGGAAAAATTTATTTATTCAAGTGAAAGGAGCTTATACAATGCAATATAATTTTTACGGCTGGGAAGATGCCTTACAAGTTCACGCTATAAATCACAATTACTCAAAAATAGATACTCCCTGCGATTTATATAACGCGTTATTAAAAATTTGGTGTGAATATTCATGTGCGCCGAGACTCAGACCTGAATGGAGCGAAGAAAATATAACGCTCGGGCAGTGTTCAATAACTGCATTTCTTGCACAGGACATTTTCGGCGGAGAAGTTCGCGGGATTTTGAGGCCGGGCGGAAATTTCCATTGTTATAACGTAGTAGACGGAAAAATTTTTGACCTGACCAGCGAGCAATTTGGCAGTGAAGAGCTTGACTACTCACACAACCCCGAACAATCAAGAGCGGCTCATTTTGCCAAGCATGAAAAACTAGAACGCTACGAATATTTAAAGCAGGAACTCGCAAAAATTTAAGTGAGAATATATTTAATTGCTTCAAATATTAATCTGTGCAAATAATAAAATTTGCTCATGCCGTATTTCTTGTAAATGCCGTAGATCTCGTTAATTCGTTTCTTGACATCTGCAAAACTTTTCTGAGTGCTCATGCCCCCGAAAGTGAAATTGCTTATAACTTTATCGAGCGTGATAATTTTTTTCTTATCAAGATAAACATGAGTCGCGAAATCGAAATCATCATGTGAATTATTTAGCGGATATGGATATTCAAGCAAAATTTTCCGAGTGGCAAAAGCTGCAGGGTGGCACCAATGCGAAGTAGTCCATAAAAAGCCTCGTTTTGCGTGTTTAATCATGTTGCCAGTGCGTTTAATTACTCTAATACTTCCCCAGGCCAAGTCAAAATTTTCGCGCTGATATAATTCTGCCATAGTCTGCACCGCGTCAGGTTCGTAGAAATCATCTGCGTTAATTTGTCCGACTATAACGCCATTTGCGAGCCTTGCGCCTTTATTCAGAGCGTCATACATGCCCCTGTCAGGTTCAGAAATAATTTGCATAGACCGCCCCGGCCTTGAGTTAAATTTTTCGCGGTAAGATTCGGCAATTTTCACGGTGTCATCATGTGAAGCTCCATCAATTATTATATATTCAATATTGTTATAAGTCTGATTCATTACGGACTCAATAGTTCGTGCGATTGTCGCCGCGCTGTTAAGTGAGACCGTCAAAACTGTAACTAAAATATTAATTTTTCTCACCTCTGAGAGCGATTATATAATTATTTTGCGTGAATATCTATAAAAAATTTGTCCGGCGTGCTTGTTAATTGCTTGCTATCACGGTAATTTATAAAATATTGCATAACATGAAAAATTTTTTTTGCTAATTTGTTGACATTTTCAAAAAGTAGCGTATAATTTCTTTCGTTGCGCTTGAGAGAGGCAAACGCTCAGAGATGAGAAGAGCTGATACAACAAGCAAGACAATGCGAAAAGTATAAAACTTTTTGAGTATATTGACAGAGCAAAATTACAGATGAGAATATAAATTTTTGAGTTGAGATAGTAAAGCTGGAATCAAACAATATAACTGAGAGTTTGATCCTGGCTCAGGATCAACGCTGGCGGCGTGCGTAACACATGCAAGTTGAGCGACGGAATTGGAAAGTGGAGA
>CAJOEQ010000220.1 GCA_905233515.1 uncultured Synergistales bacterium | reverse complement strand
AGGTCAGGAAATCCTACATTATTGCTTAAGTACTCTACAAAATCTGAAATTTTCTCATCTTCTATAAATGGAGCTTGCAATCTTATCGGCAAAGGATAGCCCGAACTCCTGAATAACATATCGCCCTTCCCTGTGAGTCTCTCTGCTCCTGATGAGTCAATTATATTTTTTGAGTCTTCTAATGTCTGAACCGTAAAAGCTGCTCTTGCTGGTATATTTGATTTTATCAAGTTCGTTATTACGTCATTTGAAGGAGTCTGAGTCGCTAAAATCATATAAATTCCTGACGCTCCGGCCTTCTGTGCAAGTCTAGCTATTAAACTTTCTGTCTCATTTCCTGCTGAATACATTAAATCAGCTAGTTCATTTATTATAATTACTATGCGCGGCAATTTCTCATTTTTGCGGTTGTAGGCTGCTAAATTTCTTACTTTTGCTGATGAAAATTTTTCAGTGCGTTCCTGCATTTCGTGTAAAGCCCAGTTAAGAGCCTTTAAAGCTGTCTTTACGTCATAAATCGGAGTCGCTATCAAGTGCGATAAATTTTCATAAATTGCAAAATCCGTCTGTCTTGTGTCAATCATCAATAATTTAAGCTCATCGGGACGGCAATTTGCGCACATTCCTAGAATGCACGAATTAATAAATACACTTTTCCCCGCTCCTGAACTACCAGCGATTAAAATATGAGGCATTGACTCGAGTCCCTGTATAAAAATTTCTCCGTCGATTTTACAGCCAAGCGGCATAATTAATTTAGCTCGTGAGTTAATGAATTCTTCAGAATCTATAATATTTCTCAACGGTATAATTTTCCGTTCAAGCGCAGGGACTTCGACTCCGGCATAATGAGTCCCCCATATAGGAGCCTCGATTCTCACAGAAGTTACAGCTAGAGACATTGCTAAATCATTAGCTAATTCAAGAATTCTGCTGACCTTTACCCCCGGTGCTAATTCTAATTGATATTGAGTAACTGAAGCACCGTTTACAATTTTCGCGATACTTGCATTGACTCCGTAATTTTTTAACGACGAAATTATTTGCCTGCCTTGTTTCTCTGAAGATTTTATTAAATCCTTGTCGAACTCAATAACTTGTTTAGCTCCGTAAATATCAATAGGCGGCGGAAAATTTGCTATTTCGTCATGCTGTGATTGATTAGAATCTTTTACTTGATCGGGCTTAATTGCTGGTGATTCCTCAATAGTATTAATAGAAGGAAGGGGGCGGCGAATTTTTTTCTGACGCTTGAGCGGTTCTTTTTTCTCAGGAGCTGACATTTTGCCTTCATCAAGTGAAGTAATAAGAGTGCTGAACATATTAATTGCGGCTTTCATGGGATCTGATTCGGGTTCGGGCTGTTGTGTATCATCTTGCTTTAATTTAGGGTCTGGGATTCTCATTGACTCAATTTCTGCCTTAGCATTCAAAGCAGACAATAACGGCATTGGATCAGAAAATTGTATAGCGTCGTCATAGACTTTAAATTTAGGCGCGGGGATTTTCTGAGGAAATAAAATATTTTCGGGCTTGTCTTCGAAATAGGGATCATTGCTGCTATTATAATTTTCGCGCGGTTTTCGTCTCGGTCTGGGTCTGTTTTCAGATTCAGAGTCAGAGTCAGAAAAATTTCTAACTGGCAGCGAAATTTTTAGAATCTTAGAGCCGAACAGATAAGCCGACAAAATAAATGACGCTATAACGAGCAAAAGTGTTATAAACGTTCCTATATTCAAGACAAAAAATTTAGCGAGTCCGCTGCCTATTCCGCCGGGTTGAAATAATGTCCAGTCAGATTTCCAGCCGGTTTCACGCAAAAATCCCAGCATAAACGAGAACGAAATATAAAGCTGAAGAGTGCCTAAAACTTGACGAGGTACACGGGGGACTCGAAATCTAAATAATTTAGCAATGCATAAATATATCACGAAAAATAACGGGACAATGAACGCGCCTCCCCATGCTGAACGGAGATATTGACCCCATCCGCGCCCGCTGTCTCCTGTAAATGAGCTGTCAAATAATGCTAATATACAATAAAAGCAAAATATTATGATTCCAAATAATAATAATTCGCCTAGATTGCCTTGATTCTTGTTATTTTTTCTCCTTCGCGGCAAAAAATTCCCCTCCTGATTTAATTAATAATTTATTTCTCCGAGCGTGCCAGCTTAATATTTCTCTGATGTTCTTTGAAAGTCTTAGAAAAATAGTGATAGCCGCTTTTATTCGCAACGTAATAATAATAATCATTTACTTCAGGTTCAAGAGCTGCTCCCCATGCTGCTGTGCCGGGTATACAAATGGGCTTAGGCGGTAAACCTGAAATTTTATAAGTATTATAGGGCGAGTCAATCTCTAAATCTTTATTTAATACGCGCGTTACTTTACGGCCTGCGAGTCTCCACGCATATACAACTGTAGCATCAATTTGCAGGGCCATATTTGATTTTATGCGATTATTTATTACTCCTGCGACTGTGGGACATTCTGAATCGTGCAAAACTTCACGCTCAATCATTGAGGCAATTATAGCAGCGTCGTATTAAATCACCGCGCAATTTCCACCAAGCAAGTGATGCCGTCTGAACAGCTTCGTCGGGTGTTCGTTCGACTAATAAATAAGTCTCAGGCTCAAGAAAAGCTAATCTTGTATATTCGTCATCGGTGATAGATTTTATTAAATCCTGCATCTCATCAGGATAATTTGAGTCATTCAGCAAAGCCCGTGTAAAAGTTGCGTTATTAAATCTGCTGTCTTGAGCTCCTAAATTCTCAACTAACGAAAAAATATCAAGTCCCGGCAAAATTTGTAATTTCAGTAGTGCGGGCTTGGCCGTCTTTAACTGTCTTGCTAAGTTCCACGGATCAGAAGGCACAACGGAATAATTACCGGCTCTAATTTTCTTGTCAATGCCGAATTTTGCGAACCAGCGCGCTAATTGTGAGGGTGAACCGCTTTCTAATGCGCCTTGAATCTCAAAAGCTCGTGCCGCCTGTAAAGCAGTCATGCCGCTTGAAACAGTAACAGTTATTGTATTGCCTTCAGGAATTGGCAGTAAACCGTCCCAGAATTTTAGCGGAGTCTTTGTGTAGTATGAGAAAGCTATTCCGGCAATTGCTGCCCATGACAGCATAAAGAATATAATAAATACCCCGAATAATTTAGGCTTTCTTCGGGTTAATTTGTGAGGTCTGACTCTGTCGCGTGAATTATTATATTTTGTATTATGCAAGTTTTCGCACATCCTGTTATTATTTTGCGTTTATTATAGCAATTAACATAAAAAATTTATTCGTTGTCATAATTATTAACATTTGCGGGAGAAATTCTTGCGCGGCCTCTAGGACTGAAGATTATATAATATTTGCTCTCGTCAGTGCCTGTTATTGTTATAGTTCCAGCCGGATCGTAAATATTAGATAGCGTATAATCAAATTCTGTATCAGGCGAATATTTACAACCTGATGTAGCATTTAATGTCTCGTCCCATTTAGTAGAAGAAGTATTCTCATTATTCCATTGCATTTGTATATTATTATTTCTTGAATCAATTTTAATTTTAAATGCTTGATGAA
>CAJOEQ010000219.1 GCA_905233515.1 uncultured Synergistales bacterium | reverse complement strand
TTTGCTTCTGTTCCGTGAATCATTCTCATTATATTAGTCCTATGTCTGAACACGCACAAAGCAGCCAATATAGCCGACAAAATAATAAACTCTTTAGGCGCGCCTAACATTGCAAATCCTAAAGGCATGGCAGCAAGTGATAACATTGACGCTAAAGAAACATAACGAGTCAGCCATCTCACAGCATACCAGATCGCCCCGCATAAAAGCACTATAGCAAATGAATTATACGGCCATATAAAAAATAATGTCCCGTAAGTAGTAGCGACTCCTTTACCGCCTTTGAATTTCAGCCAAACCGGATAATTATGACCGACTACTACAGCAAATGCAGAAATCGCAGCGATTAAATTTTGTGATTCAGCCGGTGCAATATGTGCAGCAAGTAATAAAGCAAATGCTCCTTTTAACATGTCTACAATGGCCGTAAACCATGACCAGCCCGCACCCATAGCCCGCCCGACATTTGTAGCTCCGATTGCTCCTGAACCTATTGAGCGAATATCGAGTCCGTCTCGCTTCCCGTTTTCGTCCTTGTGAAATAATTTAGTTACTACATAGCCCGTCGGAAATGAGCCGATTATATACGAGACTATTGCCCATAAAATTATACTTCTCATAATAAATTAATTGCCTCCTGTAATTCTGTCTGAACCCTTTTTTATATTGAGCTTGATTAAATCTTTATCTTTGAGGTCGTCCCACTTGAAATTAAGCACTAACAAAAATAACGCCGAGAATGGATCCATACGCCAATTTTTATTATTTTGCTTGAAAGTATCATGAATAGTTCGTAATTGCTGTAAGCCTTTATTATCGATTTCCATATCAGCGAGAAATTTTTTAACTTCTGAAATAGTATCAAGTCCCGACGCTCGTAAAATGCTGCATAAATAATTAAAGCTCTCACGCAGATATTTTGAATCCGGCGTAAATTCAGGAAATCCTGCCTCAATTGCCGCCGCGTTCCATTTCGCGAGAATATTATTATCTTCCCTGAATAAATTATATAAATCCTCGTCAGTAAATAATTTTTCTGCGTCGATTGATTGCTTGTTATTATTATTGCTATTAGGCGGAATTAACACGGACTCGTCTTTTATCTCGTTGCGCAAATTTAAGAATCCCTTGTCCGCAGTCTCAAGCAAGCCAGCTAACAAAACAAGTTCACGAGTTAATTTTTTCTCCGAAATAGCCCCGACTGTTCGATTAACGCGCGGAAATATTGTCGCCCATGCCTCTTGTAACATTGTAGGAAGTTCGAGCCTGAAGCTCAAATCTTTATATTTTGCCCATTCCCGCAAATTAGCACGTGACTCAGAAAGCGACAAAATATATATTACTGCAGGATAACCGAATCTGAAGGGATCTTCTAAGCCGCTTGACGGTACAGAACGAGCCGAGTCAATATCAAACTCAGATTTTATTAACTCTTCAATTTTTAGCACATCTTCAGGGAATCGCAGCAAGACTCTTACTGTTACGAGGTCAATTCCTGTTAAATCGCTTTCGTCTATAGTCGTCAATGTCCGCAGCAAATCCGCCGGAGTTTTTGCCCAGCCTTCTATTGCGTAAAATTCGACTCCTTCAAGCTCGACTAAATCCTGAATTAAATTCCTGATTCTCTTCGCGTATTCTTCGTAAAGTGTCAAGCTCTCGACGTATCTTAATCCTATTTCGTTAGTTCTGTGTTTATCCATGTGCAAATTTTATCATAATATAATAAATTAATTTCGCGCGGCTTTACAGGATTCTCCCATTTGTCAATTATGCAGGGAACGCCGGACTCATTTGCGAACTCGCTTACTTTCACGTCATAAGGCATTAAAGCTAAAGGAGTCGCAAAGATTCTTGACAACACGCCGAAATGTAAACGCATTCCCAGCGCAATTTTTGAATCTTGCCATATTTCGCAGGCATCATGAAAATTTTTGACGCGTATAATCTTCTCAAGTTTTAAATTTTTTAGCGCGTTTTCGTCTTCAGGTGAGAGGGCGACTCCTATTTTTTCACCCTGATAATTATTTATTTCAGGCAAAATTATTTTAATGAACGAGTCAAGATTTTTGCAGGGACGCAAATTTATTAGCATTTTTTCGCGTTTACTTTGTGATTCAAAATTTATATTATTCGCATTATCACAAGTCATTTTGCCTGCGATTTCTCGTACTAGGCTCAAAGCAATGTCAGAGCCTTTAAATACATTCTTGCAATTAAAATTTTCTGCCAGTTTTCGCGAGTTCTCATCTCTTACGTGTACAAATTCGCAGAGTCTTAACGCATTGCCCGCAAAAAATTGCCCGAATCTTGACTCAAGAGGGCCTATAGACTGACCAAGCGCAAAAATTTTCGTTCCTGCTAAATTAGCAAGTCTCATTATAGCCCAGTACCATGCGCAGGATTTTATACTAGTTGAATCCTGAAAGAGTCCCCCGCCGCCGAGTATTAAACTTTCACAATTTTTTAGAGTCCGCCAAATTTCGCGATAATGCCAGCGATTTATTGACTCAACCTGAAAATTTTTCGAAGTCTCATCGGGCTTATTCGAGAAAACTATAATTTTTTCACGCGATATTCCGGAATTAAGCAAAATATTTATACTAGCTTGCAATAATAAATCATCACCTAAATTATTAAATCCATAATAGCCGAGCAAAGCAACTTTATATTTTCTCATGAG
>CAJOEQ010000218.1 GCA_905233515.1 uncultured Synergistales bacterium | reverse complement strand
GTTGAATCTCATTAATTGTAATTGCCCATATTTAGAATTTATGAAAGCAGATATATAATAAGGTGTGATTCTTGCTCGTATTAAAGCTATACTAACAAAAATACTGAATTCGTAATCGAGTTTAGGAATAACACAAGACATTCTGCCTCCGCCTATCTTTTGCAGCAAAATATCATTTTCACGAGGATATGCTCTCTTACATAAATTATTATGTTGATTGTAAGTTATATATTTATGTCCTGCTTCAAAATCAATATAGCCATTTTTTATATTTAAAGCGGATAAAAACGGTACTCCCTGTTCTACATATTCCGGCGTAAAATGTGTTCCATCCGTGATAAATTCTGTAAGCTCCCCTAAAGTTGCCACATTTAGAGATTCTAATTTACGCAATGTAGCAATATCGCTTTTCTTGTAAAATTCGCTCTCTATCCTGAAATCATATGTTATAGATCTGATATATTCTAAATTCAGTTCGACAGCCTCAAGCCCACTCATCAAAGCATTATACTTAGCTTCATTAAATGACGAATGGGCATCAACGAAAAAACTTAAATTTTCCCGCTTGGCAAATTCTATAAACGCTTCTGCAATGCCGTCTTGAGTCTTCCCGTCGTGATTAAATAAATCGTGATCCACTATTAAATGATTATGATCATCAAGAATAAAGCTCCCGTTTTCGTCCTTTACATAAATTTTATCGCCTGAATTATCTTTGCTGGGTTTCTGCATGGTCGCAAAAAAAATCGGGTAATCATCACGGCGCGGGCATAAATCATCGTCCCATTTTTGAACGAGTAAAACAGAAGTTTTTGTGCCTGTATGAGGCTTGAACACGTTGCCATGAAGGCCGATAACAGCGAGAATTCTACATCTTTCAGCAATGAAATCACGAATATATTTATCGCTTGAGTTATTAAATCTGCCTTGAGGTAAAATAATAGCCATTCGTCCGCCCGGCTTGAGAAATGACAAATTGCGTTCTATAAATAAAATATCGCGCCCGACTTTAGATTGATATTTGCCTTTAGAATTTTTGCCGAGTTCATAATTTGCGATTATATTAGGCTGTTGAATATCTCCGGCGAAAGGTGGATTTGCCATAACTATATCGAAATTAAAATTTTTAGAGCTGTCTTCAGTCTCTGCAAAATCAATAAAACGCAGCCAGCCCTCATAATAAATTTTTTGCCACGCTTTATTATTTGTAACGTCGTCCCAGTGCATATAATCAAGAGTATTCAAGTGTAAAACGTTCGTGCGTCCATCGCCTGCTATTAGATTCAGAGTTCGTGCGACTCTAACTGCTTTCTCGTCGAAATCAATAGCAAAAACTTTTTCACGCACATAGTCTTCGCATTCGGGTAATTTTTTCTCCGCAGTAAATAAATTGCTGGGAGGTAAATTTTTCCGCGCGTAAATTTTCCTCCAGACATAAAACATAGTATGAACAGGAAACCCGCAAGACCCCGCCGCAGTATCTATCATGCTTTCTGACTCGCTGGGATTAAGCATTCTGACGCACATATCTATAATATAACGAGGTGTAAAAAATTGTCCCTTTTCACCTTTTTGAGATTTATTCATGAGATATTCGAAAGCGTCATCAACTACATCAAGATTTGAATTAAATAATTTCACGTCCTGAAGTGAGGCGACACACACAGACAAATGCGAAGGAGTGAGAGAAATTTTTTCATTATTAGGGAAGACTCCCGGCCATCTTGATTGAGCTTTATTAAATAAATCTTGAATATTTTTCTTGAGTTCAATATCAGTATCGCCGTAATTTCTGAATTCAAGAGCTCGTGTTTCGTCTCTAGTGCTTTGCATTTCGTCATATAATTTCGTGTAAATGAGCTTGAAAACTTCTTCGAACGCGTCAACTCCTGCATTAGCTAACACTTCATCTTCCATTTCTTGAATTAAGGCTTTGAGAGAGCGTTTATCAGTTACGAGTCTATCATTTGCGGCCAAGTCTTTAATATAAAATCGTTCTGTCAAAATATCGCGTAATTTCTGATCAGCTCTAGGAATGCCGGGTAATTTTACAAAAATATTAGGCTCTTTTCGCTGATAAGATATAATTTCCTGCCCATTAGTCCAGACTCCTATTAGTGCTCCTGTTGCGTTACAGTAAGATTTTAGCTGCCCCTTCCCGTCTAATAATTTAGGTTTCTTGACTTCAATAATAATATATTCTGAGTCTGGGTGTTCGCTGTCAAATATTACAATATCAGCGCGTTTTACTTCACGGCCGAAATTTATAGCATGTTCGAGCTTTATATTTTCGCGTTTATATTTAAATTCGTGAATGAGCTTATAAATAAATAATTGCCTGACAGCTTCTTCAGGAGTTATGCGAATTTCTTTATCACGTATAAGGCACTTAATAAATGGTACGTCAACGCCCTTAATTTGTTTTGTATAAATAGCGGCTTGAATCTGATTCACGTTTTCAGCGTCAAACACAGAGTCATTATAAGTAGTTCCCTTAAAAATTTCATTGAGTAAATACAAATTTTTATGCCTCCTTAAAAATTATTAATTCAACCGGTATTTGTGCTTCTCCCCGAAATTTTACCATTTACAATAAATCACTTTGCGAAATATAATAATAAATAATTCAGCATTCATAAATTTATATTTTAGGAGGCACATTTTATGAAGAAATTTTTATTATTCTTAAG
>CAJOEQ010000217.1 GCA_905233515.1 uncultured Synergistales bacterium | reverse complement strand
ATAAACGCACATAGTCATGAAAAAATTTTTTATAATTATGTAAATTTTATAGCATATACATGAAAAAATGACGCGATTTTTTGCGGACTTTGTGAATTTGTAAATATATTATAGAGAGATTCAACGTGACAGAAAATTTTTTATCGATTCCCGCAAATTTTCCACGATAATTTTTTGCAAAGATAGAAAATTTTTTAGCTCTGTAAATACTTGCTATTACTAGAAAATTTTAATATTTTTGTATTAGTAAATGTATTAGTAAAAATTGTATTTTCTGCAAAAATTTTTAAGCCCTGAAACGTGTATTATAATATCAAAAAAGGAGCTAATTTTTATGCATCATGAGCCTGTAATGTTAAATGAAGTTATAGAATTAATACGCACTAACTCAAATAATAAATCAAACTTGAGAATCCTTGACGGTACACTTGGACTCGGCGGTTACTCTGAGGCGATATTAAAAAATTTTCCTGATTCTCACGTCTTAGGCATTGACAGGGACGAGTCAGCTATAAATTTTTCACGTGAGAGACTCAAAGATTTTAACAATTTTGAATCACTTCACGCAAATTTCGGCAATCTAGACGAGATAATAAAAAAATTTCCAGCTTTTGATATATTCGTCTTTGATTTAGGAGTCTCGAACATGCAAATAACTTCACCGGAGCGCGGTTTTTCTTTCAACATTGACGGCCCTCTTGATATGAGAATGAATCCCGACGGCGACTCATTGACTGCACGAGAAATTTTGCGGGATTTTGACTCTAAGACTCTTGCAAAAATTTTCTGGGACTACGGCGAAGAGAGATTTTCACGTCAAATCGCTTCAGCAATAAAACGCGCTAAGACTCCATTAAATACTACTTCAGAGCTTGTGAATCTGATTCGTTCGACATTGCCGCAGCCCATTCAAAGGAAAATGGGAACTCATCCAGCACGCAGAGTCTTTCAGGCCTTGAGAATTTATATAAATAACGAGTCCGGAGAACTTGAAAACTTGCTGAAATCTTTACATGAAATAAATAATAACGCGCTTATAATATTTGTCTCGTATCACTCACTTGAAGATAGACTAATCAAGAAAAATTTTAGACAGTGGCAGCTTGAGAATTACGGGAAGATTTTGACTCGTCATCCTTTAACACCTTCAGAAAATGAGCTTGAATCAAATTATAAATCCCGCAGTGCAAAATTAAGGGCATTTTGTATTATTTCAAACTAGGCAATTTACGCAAAATGTGTTATTATTTTTGCCACGATTAACAAATTTATAAATAATTCGGGGGCGAATGGGACAATGCGTAAAAGTAAACAAGGTAATAACAGAGTCAAATTTACACTAAGATTCGTGCTAGCATTGAGTCTTGTTGCCGGGTTAATTGTCGGACTCGGTATATTGAGATTTCACGCCGCTCGACTTGCATATTATCTTGAGTCTATTAATCAATCAATACAGAAATATTCAGATGAAGAAGTTGTATTGCGTCAAGAGCTTTCTGCATTAGTTGCACCCATTAGGGTTTATTCATACTGCAAAGAGAATCTGGGAATGCAAAAAGTTTTAAGAGCTGAGACAATTTCAGTGAAAACAAGAAACGGCGATTTTACAGCGTCTCATCAAGATAATAAATCTGCAAATAACGGCGGCTGGCGTTCGACTCTTGCTTGGCTGTTCGGAAAATAAATTAAAATATGCCGTCAAAATCACGTCTTAACAGGGCTGGAAATCCCTGGATATTATTTATTCTTGCATTTATTATCATCGGTGGAACTTTAACAGCTCGTCATTGCTGGCCAAATCCCCGAATAGTTCAGCAATCACAGCATCAATATTGGAAACGTGTTCCACTTGACGCGGCGCGCGGAATAATTCAAGACTCAAAAGGTAACGCATTAGTCATTTCTGAGACTCTGCCTTCATTCGCTATAGATCCGTCAATTATAGATATTTCAAATGATATTCCCGAACTTGCGCAAGTTTTATCGCCCGATGTTCTTAATCGAGTTCGTAACGCAATGGGTACTCGTTCGCGATTCATGTGGCTTAATCACAAAATTTCTGAATCACAGGCCGCAATCTTTCAAAATTTAATGAGAAAAGTTAAAGCAGTTATTCAAGTCGATGAGCCCTACAGAAAATATACAAATCAGCGTTTAATGTCGCATATTTTAGGATTCTGCAACGTCGATAACAGGGGACTCGCAGGAATTGAACAGGCATGGGACACGACTTTATACACTCCTCCCGGTCAAAAAATTGTCGTACGTCGTCCCGGGAGTCAGCCCGCTTCACTCTTGGAAGAAGAGTCAGAACATAGAACAGTAACGCCGATTGTAACTCTTACAGTTGACAGCAGAATTCAATACGTCGTCGAGAAACATTTATTTAAAGCAGCTCAGGACAACGGAGCAAAATGGGCGGCTTCAATTTGCATGAATCCTAACACGGGCGAAATTTTAGCAATGGCAAGCTGGCCTACTTATGACGCTTCAGACAGGAGAACTCTTTTAACGGCTGAGTCATTATCAAACGGTGCTGTCAGTCGAGGCTATGAGCCGGGATCTACTTTTAAGCCGATATATTTAAGCATTGCACTTGAACGAGGCTGGGCGCAGAAAGACGAAATATTTTTTTGTCCCGCAAGATTAAAAGTTGCCGACGGTTATATAAAAGAGTCTTATCCTGTAGCAATGGGCAATATTGACACGGCACAATTGTTAATAAA
>CAJOEQ010000216.1 GCA_905233515.1 uncultured Synergistales bacterium | reverse complement strand
ATGGACATCAACAGACCCTACAGAAAATTTGACAGATGATTTAGCCACTTATGAATGGAGCAACTTCCGAGCATCATGTACGGCCTTAATGTTCGCAGTTTTCTATGATAATCCCGTCATGCTTGATTTATTGCTTGATTCGGGAGCAGACGCAAATATCATTAACGCAGAAGGACGCAAGGCACTTGATTACGAAATGATTAAGCCAAGTAACAGCAAAATAAAACGCTCAAAATCCTTCAAACGTTTACAGGCATTGACGGAAAAATAAAATTTTATGACTCAATTTTTCACGAACGAACCCGAATGCGATTTATATACACGTTTTGCGAAAATTATTAATGACGGCACGCAATTTTTTGATATTCTAGTCGGTTATTTCAGGTCAAGCGGCTTTTTTCGATTGTATAAATCCCTTGAGAACGTTCAAAATATTAGAATTCTCGTAGGACTCAATATAGATAGAACAACTCAAGATTTACTAAAAATTTTTTCACGCGAAATAATAAACGAGTTCGATAATTCGGAAGTATCTTATAATATTGAAGACGGCGCGCAAAAATTTATCTCGTGGCTTAAATCCGGGAAAATTCAAATGCGTTTATATAATAATCCTGATTCAAGACTTCATGCAAAAGTTTATATACTCAGGCGGGAAAACGGACTCAACAGCGTTATAACAGGTTCTAGCAATTTTTCTGAAGCAGGCTTAATTGATAATATTGAATTCAATGTAGAATTAACTGACGAATCTGACGTAAAATTTGCGCTCGATAAATTTAATTCTTTATGGGCTCAAAGTATAGATATTAATAATGCTTATATTGAGACAGCAGAAAAATATACTTGGCTGCGTGATGATATTTCACCGTATGAAATTTATTTAAAGACTCTTTATGAATTCTTTTATGACGAGATTAATTCAGATAAAGAAAATTTTTCACTCTTGACCGGACAAATCCCCCGCGATTATATAAGACTTCAATATCAAATTGATGCAGTTATTCAAGCTAAAAAAATGCTTGAGAGCTATAACGGCGTATTTATTTCTGATGTTGTAGGACTCGGCAAAACTTACATATGCGCATTACTCGCGAAAATTTTACCAGCCGGGGAGAAATTAATTATTTGTCCGCCCGTCCTTATTGATTACTGGCGCGAGGTTTTAGCAGATTTTGAAGTGTCAGCTAAAGTCGAATCACTCGGGAAATTAGATAATATTTTATCAAGCAAACAAGACTATGATTATATTTTCATTGATGAGGCTCATAGATTCAGAAATGCATATACAGAGGGATTCACTAAATTACACGAAATTTGTCATAATAAAAAAGTTATATTAATTTCAGCGACTCCCATAAATAATTATTCGAGCGATATTGCTAATCAGCTTTATTTATTCCAGCCTAGACACTCAAGCAATATCCCGGGAATCAGAAATCTTGATTTATTCTTTAAGCGCATTAATGACAAGCTCAAAAATTTAAACGAGAATTCACCCGAATATATTAAACAAATCCGCGCAAATTCCGCAGAAATCCGTGATAAAATTTTGCGTCATGTCATGATTCGCCGTACTCGCAGCGAAATATCTAAATATTATCATGCTGATATGTTGAAACAAGGACTCACTTTTCCGGAAGTCAATGCACCTGAAAAAATTATTTATAGCTTTGATGACAGAATCGACAATTTTTTTAATTCGACTATGGAAATAATAAAAAAATTTCATTACTCACGTTATAAGCCGCTGACTTATTTACGAAATCCCGGAAAATTCGCAGGCCTCTTGACTTCACAGCATAATATGGGCGGTTTCATGAAATGTTTACTAGTTAAGAGACTTGAAAGCAGCTTTTACGCATTCAGAATGACTCTAAATAGATTCATTGACTCGTATAAAAAATTTATTGACATGCTCAATAACTATCACGGAGTCTATATCAGCAGCAATCTTGATATTTATGATTTACTTGACTCCGGCAATACTGACGAATTAATTAAACAAGTCGAGAACAATAACGCACGCTACTTTGACTCGTCAGAATTCAAGGCCGATTTTATTAGAGATCTCATTGACGATTTAAAGGATCTTGAGAAATTGCGCGACTGGTGGGACTCCGTAAAGACTGATCCGAAACTTGAAAAATTTTGCGATGATTTGATTCATAATAATATTTTATCAGCCGGCAAAAAAATTATAATTTTCACTGAATCAACAGAGACAGCGCAATATTTACACGAGAATTTGCGGAAAATTTATAATAACCGAGTTATTTATTTTTCCGGTGATAGCAGCAAATCTCTTAAATCTAAAATCGAATCAAGTTTTAACCCGAAAAATTTTGACTCTTTGCACCCTGAAAGCGATTTATATGACGTATTAATCACAACTGATATTTTATCTGAAGGCGTGAATTTGCACAGAGCTAATATAATAATTAATTATGACCTCCCTTGGAATCCTACACGAATTATGCAGCGCGCCGGACGTATTAACAGAATCGGGACATCTCATAAAAATATTTACGTGTTTAATTTTTTCCCTACTGCTCAATCTGACAAGCATTTATCACTCAAAGCTAAAATCTTGAATAAATTACAAATGTTTCATGACACACTAGGCAGCGACTATAAATATTTATCGGATCAGGAAAATCCAAGCCCGAAAAAACTTTTTGACGTTTTTGACGAGCTCACAAGCATTAACAGTGATGACTCATCATCAGAAGAAGA
>CAJOEQ010000215.1 GCA_905233515.1 uncultured Synergistales bacterium | reverse complement strand
AAATCAGTGTGGCTTTACTGCCTCCGACAGAAATACGAACACTGAAATTAATTTACCTGCGACTTTAATACCTATAGTTACTAACATTTTTAAGCCTGCTATAATTGGGCTTCCCAAATGGTTTAGCGATACATTTATTGACATTCTCCGAAAGAAATTTCCTTATCTTCTCGGCAACAGCACAGTAACTGCAGATACAACTACTACAACAACGCAAACTCCTACACCTACGCCGACTCCTGCGCCCGCTCCTGCTCCTGAACCAGAACCAGCTCCGGCAGCGATACCTACACCTAAACCTATTACATTAATAGATGGAAATTTTGACTCAGCTATGGAAGTTGTCTTCGGAAATGAAGGAGGCTACTCAAATCATCCTAATGACCCTGGCGGAGCAACTAATATGGGCATAACTCATTACACTTTAGACACAGCCTATCAGCGAGGCATAGTTTCTCATAATGATGTTACACAATTAACTGTAAATGAGGCTAAAGATATTTATCGGGAAATGTACTGGAAACCTTCAAATGCCGACAAAATGCCTGACCCTCTTGCAACGATTTATTTTGATACTGTCGTTCTTTGCGGCCAATATGGAGGGGGAAGATTACTTCAGCGAGCATTAAATAATTTAGGGCAGTCCGTAGTCGTCGATGGTTCAGTAGGCCCTCAAACTTTGACTGCTATGAATGAACAGCTTAAATCGCCTGAAGATGTCAAAGCCTTGTGCAATGAACTCTGTAATGTCAGGCAGGCTTATCATGAGGCAGACCGTAACGCTGATACATTTCTCGCTGGATGGACTAACAGAGTAAACAGAATGAGAGATTTGGGAAATTCATATGCCGTCTAATTTAATTATTTTCGATTCACAATACACCTCTGACCAGGTTAAAAATATTGAGCGGGCGCAAAGAGTTCTTGAAGATGCGATAAAAACGTTAAAGAATGCGAGTGCTTATACTGGCTGGAAATGTCCTGAACGTGAGCAGATTAACGCCAGCGTTGGAACTATTACTAAGAAACTCGGCAGTCTCAATCAAGGCATAGAACAAACCGTGCAAGCTCTCAATAAAGGGACACAAAGATTTCAAGAACTTGAAGCTCGTGCAGATAACCAAACTAACAGCATTTCAGGCAGACTTAAGCAACAAAACAGTTTTCCAGCTTCTACAAGAGGGCAAAATGGGACGGTCAATTTACCAGTAACTCAGGTGCCTAGTAATCCCAATTCATTTAACATCGGCAAAACTCTTAAGGGATTTGCGCGTAATGCTATTAAAACAGCTTGCACAGGACTCGGCGGTTTGGTTGGAGCAGTGAAAAATGGAGTTGAAGGAATAACTCGCGGATTAATCGCTGACATCAAAGAGGGAATTATTGATAAGTGTGTAAATATTTTCCAGTCAAGTTATAATCTTCGTGAAACTCTTGCCGAGCCACCGTATAACGACACTACTCGTGAAGTTATTAACATAGTCGTAAATTCCGTGGGATTATTAGGTACTGTTACCGGACTTCAAGGCGAAGTTGAGTTTTTCAAAGATATTGGTTCACTTTCTAATATTTCCAATAAGGATAAATTATTAAAGATAGTTACGAGTAAGCAAGAAGAATTAACAGACAAATTTACGGAGATTGTAACGGATGATAATACAGCGGCAGAGGAAGTTTATATTCCAGCAGGTGAGGGCACAGAAGCCGACGAACTATTATTGAAAATGGTAACCGAAACTGTAGTACCGTTTGGACTTGATGAAACTTTGATACAAGGGGTTCAAGGAATTGGCGAAGGTGTGAAAACCGGCGGTGAATTTGGAAATAATTTTGGTGATGTTATTTGTAATTTCTTAGGCTTATGATTATGAATATAATTCAGCGTAGACAATTGAATTTTTCGGCTTATTCAACCGTTGGTTTTGTGCGTTCCAACAATGAAGATAATCTTTATTGCGATGGGACTTATATGAATATTGCTCAAGATAAATTTTCTCTTGAAAATAACGCAGAAACTCCCTGTATTTTTGCTGTCTGTGATGGGATGGGCGGGGAAGCTCAAGGTGAAATTGCTTCGTTAACTGCTGTCAGAACTCTTCATGAACACGCTGAAGAAATTAAATCAGGAAAAATTGATGAAGCCGTCCAGTCGTTTATTTCTGATGCAAATGAAAGGCTATGTAAGATTATGCGCGAAGCAAAAGTCAGGACAGGAACAACTCTTGCTCTTGTTGTAATTTCTGGTAATTTAGTTCATGCATATAATATTGGCGACTCAAGAATTCATAAACTGCAAAACGGAAAATTCTCCTGCATATCTGAGGACCATACGATTGCAGCCCAAAAAATTAAACTTGGATTACTCACGCCCGAACAAGCAATGCATGACAAGAGTCGGCATGTTTTGACGCGCTGCTTGGGAGTATTCGACGAGGAAATGATATTAACACCTTATATAAGTCCTGAATTTCGAGCAAATCAAGATTGTAGATTACTGCTCTGTTCTGACGGAATAACTGACATGATGCCGGATGAAAAAATTAAAAATATTATGCTTACGTGTAAAAATAGTTCGTCTGCTGTTCATGAACTCGTTAAAAGCGCACTGCAAAACGGTGGAAGAGATAATATTACTTGCATTATTATAGATTTTAAGATAGGGTAAGTTACAAGTTACTTGAAGGAGAAGGATATGACTGACATAAAAGTATATGAGCCTTTATGGGGATCGTGGTACG
>CAJOEQ010000214.1 GCA_905233515.1 uncultured Synergistales bacterium | reverse complement strand
CCACGACCTATGCCCGCACCCGGTCCAAGATTCGCACCGCCGCCACCTCCGCCTCCTGGTCCGAGATTTGCGCCCGGTCCTCGTCCACTGCCCGCACCTGGTCCAAGATTTGCACCCGGTCCGCGTCCTATGCCTGCACCTGGTCCGAGATTCGCACCTGGTCCGCGCCCAATGCCAGCACCCGGCCCGAGATTCGCACCCGGTCCACGACCAATGCCAGCACCCGGCCCGAGATTTGCACCACGTCCCGCGCCTCGTCCAATGCCGAGACCTGCACCGCGCCCAGCTCCGAGACCTATGCCAAGACCCGGCCCGCGTCCACCTATGCCGCCGAGAAGGTAATATAATATTTGCAATATAACATGAGAAAGGAGAAATTTTTTACTATCATGAAGAAAAGCATATTTGCAGCATTTGTTATCGCGTTAAGTTTATCGACAGCCGCATTTGCTCAGGATCTATCAGGAGCAGCAAAAGATGTCGTAAAAGAACAAATTAAGCAGCAAGTGAAGGAACAAGTTAAGAAGGAAGTCAAGAATCAAGTAACTAAGCAAATACAAAAAAATCTTCCTTCAGCTGATGTAAAGCCGCAGAAACCTTCACTCGAAGACGTAACAAAGCAGCTCAAAAAGTAATACAGCAAGGAGAACTCGCGCATGAAAAAACTTGCATTATTACTCGTGATAATCGGCGTAATGTTATTTGCGGGATCAGCTTTTGCAAGAGGCGATTTTCATAATCATGGAAGATTTGACTCAATGTTCGCGCCCGATATGCCTAAAGAAATACGCGAAAACGCTACAGAGATCGCAAAATTATATATCGACCTCGAAGAAGCATTGACAAGTCAGCCGCTCAATAAAGAGAAAGCCCGCGAGGTTTACGGAAAAATTATCAAGTTACAGCAGGAGCTTGATATTTGGGAGTTCGAGAGATATTTATCTGAAGTTGACGAATTCAATAGACAGCCTCAGCCAATCGAACCGCCCGAAATTGAATCACCTGATGAGAATCAGCCTGAATAATAAAATTTTACCCCGGTCAAATAACAAAATGGCCGGGAACTTTTTTATTTCGTAATCGTGAAGGCTTTAATACAAGCGTTTGAATTTAAATTTTTGCCGTCCTTCCAGTTTATGCCGTTCTCTGAAAAATAGCTCTCTCGCTCATTAATAACTGCATTGTCTGAAAAATTTTTGACTCGAGTCTCAACTGGCATTGATTTATTTGACAATTTAAGAACGACCGCAAAATATTCATTCTTGTTAAAATTTATACTCTCAGGCAAATTTACACAGTGATAGCCGGGATATTTGATTTTACCTGAAAAATTTGCGCGTAATTCTCCAGTTACAGGCGAATCCGGGAATCTCTCACCGCTTGAATAAATAAATATTTCAAAGTCAGTATTATTATTCATCGTGTAAAAGCCTATTTCTTTTAGAGTCTCTTTGCGAGTATTAATCTTAAAAATATTTGCCGCCCATGAATATTTTAATTTCCCGCAAATTCCTAAATCATCATAGTAATAACAATTAAGTCTAGATTTATCACGTTCGACTATAAAAGCAGTCCCGCCGATTATAAATTGCTCATAAGACAGCCAGAAAAAACCGGTATTTGAGCCGAAAGAATTTTTTACGAGCCACGCACCATTTTTTGAGGGTCTAGGCTTGAAATTATCCCGCGAAAAATTATCGTCCCAGCCTATTAATAAAGCGTCGTGATTTGTTTTCTTGTCATTATTGTTGAAATAAGTATCTCCGTGAAATTTATTTAATTTGTGCCAGAATGATATTACTATTGCGCCGTGATTCATGATTAATTCTTTCTTGATTGAGTCAGATGGATTCTCATTGAATGACATAAAATATGACTCTCTGAGTCTCATAGGCCGTCTAAAATCTTCAGGACTCTTTTTTGCAGCAAATTTTTTAACGCTCTCAAGATTCGTAGTGTCATATCTAAAATCTTTCTCGTAAGCCGGCCCCGATAATCGCGATAAAAACGCCGTTGCAAGAAATATATTACCTTCAAGACTTAGAGTCCCGTTATTATATTCTGACGTGAAATTTCTAGCTTTATTTGAGTCTCTATACGCGTAATAAGCTAATTGCATTTCTGATAGATCGGGATTGCCGCCTAAATTTTGAGTCAGCCAGTTAGACTCCATTGCTCCCAGTGCCGCAAATGCCCAGCAGGGCCCGGGAATTCCTTGATGTTTAACGCTTGTTACTCGTCCTAATTCGCGCAGATCATAACGTGAAGGCAGCGCGTGAGATTCTCTTACTAACAAAATTATAAATAAAATCACACAAAATTTTTTCATTCTTTAATCACCGTGAAAGCCTTTATACATGCATTTGAGTTAAAATTTCCCCCGTCAAGCCATTTTTGCCCGTCTTCTGAAAAATAGCTCTCTTTAGCGTTTATTATCGCATTGTCCGAATAATTTGTGATTATAGTCTCAACCGGCATAATTTTCCGGCCAAGTTTTAAGACAACTGCAAAATATTCACCCTGCCAGAGCGAAATTTTTTCAGGAAATTTTACAGTGTGATAGCCTGCAAGCTCAAATTTTCCTGAAATATGCGCCTTCATGAGTCCTGATACGGGCGAGTCCGGGTAAATATTCCCGCATTCGTAAAAATATAAATCCCAGCTCATATTATTTAACGGAGTATAGAAGGCCGCTTCACTGAAATATTCTAAATCTTCACGGACTCTGAAAATATTAGCCGCCCATGAAAATTTTATAGA
>CAJOEQ010000213.1 GCA_905233515.1 uncultured Synergistales bacterium | reverse complement strand
GAATTGCGCGAATTCGTGAAGAGCCACCCTGCAAGTATTACAGTAGGAATGCTTACAAGCACAGGAGTTGACGGCATTTCATTAAGACAAGCAATTGAAGGCTTGACTCTTCTTGAAGTAAATTATCCTACAGGTGCAGGAATGAACGCGGCATTAAAAGACGGTCAAATTGATTTAATGATGACTGGAACGGACGAAATCGCGGATCTTATTGCTGCAGGAGACATTACGCCTTTATTAGTTCTCTCAGAAAAAAGAATGTCGCGCTATCCAAATGTAGAATCAGCTGGAGAACTCGGCATTAAATCATTCTTAGGGCCTGAGCGCGGAATTTTTGCGAAAAAAGGGACTCCCCCTGAGGCTATAGCGGCACTGGAAAAAGCTATTGAAGACGCAACAAAGACTCAAACTTGGCAGGCATTCTTAGAAAATGGCAGCTATAACGAGAGACCGGGATTTGCTAACACAGCCGAATATCAAAAAATTATGGATGATGAGTATAAGACTTTTACAGAAATGTTAAAGCCAAAGACTCCGGCCAAGAAAGCGGCTGCACCTTCTACAAAACTTGCAGTAATAGGCTTTGTAATGGTATTAATTCTTATAATTTGCTTGATTCGTAAAATAGTAATTCCGCCGGTTGCATTTATTTTATTGCCCACGATTGCGGCACTTGTAGCAGGTTTTGACCCTCTCGCAGTAAATAAATTCGCTGCCTCAGGAATTTCAAAAATGGTGTCTACTGTATCATTATTTGTATTCTCGATTTCGTTTTTCTCGTTAATGAGCGATCAGGGAGTTTTTGATCCAATAGTCAATTTCTTAATCAAGAAAGCCGGCACAAATGTAACACTTGTATTACTTGCTACTGCGGCAGTAGGTATAATCGGACATCTTGACGGTTCAGGAGCTACGACGTTTATAATCACGATTACGGCCATGCTTCCAATGTTCAAAAAATTGAAGATGGATAATCGCGCATTAATGTTATTAATCTGCGTTGCAATAGGAGTTATGAACGTCTGCCCATGGGGAGGCCCGACAATAAGAGCTGCTACAGTTTTAGAGACGGACCCGAATGTTTTATGGCACAGATTATTACCCGTTCAAGGCGCAATGCTTGTTATAACATTCTTGACGGCGTTTATTTTGAGCGGCATTCAGAAGAGAAGAATCAAGAAACTCGGACTCACAGCGGACGACTCAGCAGTTGAGGCAAAAGCAGACGAGAAAAAATCTACAGTTCCTACGTGGCTTCAATATTTTAATTTCATTCTCGTTATAGCAGTAATAGCGGCTTTGATGTTCGGGAGCTTTAACCCTGCATATGTCTTTATGCTTGCTTTGGCCGTGTCATTGCCATTTAATATTAGAGTCCTGAAGGAACAGAACGCGAAATTAAAGAATTACGGCGTGGCTGCTATGTCAATGGTCGTAACGTTATTTGCTGCTGGAATTTTCACCGGAGTATTAAGCGGTACAGGCATGTTAAACGCGATGGCAAGCGCAGTTGTTACAGTAATCCCGCCGGATCTTGGCCGATATACGCACTTCATAGTCGCATGTTTCGCAGTCCCGTTAATTATGTGCTTAGGCACTGACTCGTTCTATTTTGGGTTATTGCCGGTTGTTGTAGGAATTGCCTCACAGTTCGGAGTTAACCCGATGGATGTAGCATGTGTGCTTTTAGTTGCTGAGAACGTCGGAGTCATGATTTCCCCGTTATCGCCAGCGGCATATTTAGGACTCGGACTTCTTGAAATTGATATAGGCGAACACATTAAATACTCTCTTCCGTGGATCTGGGGAATTAGTATTTTATCAATCGTAATTTGTGTAGTACTCGGAGTTACTCCGCTATAAAAATTTTTGGAAAAAATTAGACTCCCGGCCTTAACTGGGAGTCTTTTATTTTGTGTAATTCTTATTTCATCGGGCTGAATTCTTTATCAAGTAACGCCTTTAATTCGTCAAGAGTCATACTTCCTAAATCGCCCTCTGTGCGCTTTCTTACTCCGACAGTTTTATTATCGCGTTCCTTATCGCCTATTACGAGCATATAAGGCACTTTCTGAATCTGAGCATCACGAATTTTGCGGCCTAATTTCTCGTCTCGTTCGTCAATTTCTGATCTGATATTCAACGAGTCAAAAATTTTCTTGAGTTCGTGCGAATAATCAAGATGATCTCTAGCAATCGGGACAATTTTAATTTGAACAGGTGCCAGCCAATAGGGGAATGCTCCGGCGTAGTGTTCGATTAATATTCCCATGAAACGCTCAACACTTCCGAATACGACTCTATGAATCATTACGGGCGTGTGTTCTGCTCCATCTTCACCGATATATTTAACGTCAAAGCGTCCGGGCATTTGGAAATCTAATTGAATCGTTCCGCACTGCCAAGTTCTGCCGATACAGTCTTCTAAGTGAAAATCTATTTTCGGCCCGTAAAAAGCTCCATCGCCGGGGTTAATAGTATATGGCGTGTTAGTGCTTTCTAGTGCGTCACGTAAAGCATTCTCGGCGGCTTCCCACTGCTCATCAGTTCCCATTGAGTCCTCAGGTCTAGTAGAAAGCTCAACAAAATATTTAAATCCGAACACGTTACTATAAACGTATTTATCAAGCTCCATTATTTGAGTAACTTCGTCTTTAATCTGTTCAGGCGTTATATAAGTGTGTGCATCGTCCTGAGTAAAACAGCGAACACGCATAAGCCCATGAAGGAATCCGCTTCTTTCATGTCTATGAACACAGCCAAGTTCGGCGAGTCTCATCG
>CAJOEQ010000212.1 GCA_905233515.1 uncultured Synergistales bacterium | reverse complement strand
CGCGTCTAAATCAAAATCTGAGCCGGTATCATATTTATTCACGTCCCAGCCTAGACCGACAAGCAAACGAGATAGCCCGGGATTTCCTTTTGTGAGATCCACTTTTTGACCCTTTGATAAACTTATCGCCATAAATAAAAGCCTCCTTTTATGCTTTATAAATAATTTATTTCGTGATTATATCATGTAGAAATATTGAAGATTACGCAACTTCTTTTATATAATCTTGTTATTTCACAGCAATAATTATTATTAAATTAAGGAGGCAAAAATTTTAATGGCAGGAATAAGTTTCAAGAATATATCATTTGCTTACGGCGATAAAATAATTCTAGAAAATTTCTCGCTCGATGTTGAAGACTCACAAATTATGTGCTTGCTTGGCCCTTCAGGGTGCGGGAAGACAACTTTAATGCGATGCTTGCTCGGTTTAAACCGCCCGTCAACTGGAGAAATTTATATCGGTGATCGCTGCGTGTTTTCTCATGAAAAGCGTATCAATATTCCCCCTGAAAGACGCGGAGTCGGTGTAGTCTTTCAAGATTATGCGGTATGGCCTCACATGACAGTTTTTGAAAATGTAGCTTATCCCATGAAGAAACAAAGATTAGACCGCTCAGAAATTGAACGCAAAGCCCTTTACGCACTCGAACAGGTAAGAATGAGAGATTACGCGCCTTATTTGCCGAGTCAGTTATCAGGAGGTCAACAGCAAAGAGTCGCCATTGCCCGCGCTCTTGTAAGTTCCGACGAAGTTATTGTAATGGATGAGCCTATAACAAATCTTGACGCTAAATTACGTGAAGAAATGTTAATAGAGATTCGTCAAATTCAGAAAAATATCGGCACAACAATTTTATATATCACTCACGATCAAGAGGCTTCTTTGCAATTATGCGACAAAATGGCAATAATGAACTCCGACGGGTCATTATCTCAAATCGGCACTGATGAAGATATTATTTTGAGACCGGCTAATAGATTCGTTTTTGAGTTTATAGGCGTGTCAAATTTCTTTACTCTCAAAAAAATTAATAATTCATGGTGCTTTCATGATAACGAGAAAATTATTTATAATGACTCAATCCCTGAAAATTTTGACTCACTCGTCGATATGGGAGTCAGGCCGAATGATATTATTTTCGATAATAACTCACAAATACGCGGAAGAGTCAAACGCTCTGTATTTCTAGGCAGTGAATATAACATGTTTATAGATTTTGACGGTCAAGAAATAAGAGTCCAGCGCAGTACGTTCGATGACGGGGCGGGAATGATTCAAGAGGGTGCAGATGTCGGACTGAAATTTTTAAATCCCGTCTTCTATGAATCATACACAAAGGAGGCATAAAAAAATGTTCAAGCAAAAATCAGACTTAGCAGCAATGGAAGGTAAGAGACTCGGACTTGACGGAATTATGACGGCTTTGAGTTTCGCGCTTTTATTCGTAATTGTAGTAATTCCCATTTTCATGATTATATATAATGCATTTTTCTATGAAGGAAAATTTGATTTAACACTTTTTACGAGCGTTATATTTGATCCTGAAAATTTAAAGGCTATGGGTAATACAATAATTATTGCAGTAGCTGTTACTATATTCGGGACAATTATGGGATTATTTTATGCGTGGCTGCTTGGACGGAGCGACATTCCCGCAAAAGGTTTCATGCGAGCATTATTTACGATTCCTTACATGTTCCCGCCTTTTTTCGGAGCTATGGCGTGGGATTTGCTTTTTTCAGGTCGTGCAGGTTATATAAATCGCTGGTTAATGTCAACTTTTCATTTAAGAACAGCACCGGTAAATATAAATAGTTTAGGCGGAATTATATTTGTAGAATGTTCGTATTACTTCCCGTTCGTGTTTATGCAGGTAGTCAGCGCGCTTGAAAGAATGGATCCGACTCTAGAAGAGTCAGCACGAATCGCCGGAGCTCGTCAATCTCAAGTCATTTGGAAAATTACATTACCGCTCGTTAAACCTGCAATTTCAGCCGGAGCGTTATTGATTCTAATTTCGTCGCTCGCACATTTCGGAGTGCCTTCTATATTAGGATTCTCGAAAAATATTTTTACACTGCCTACTATGATTTATGCTTTGATTAACAGATCGGGCGGAAGTTTTGAGGGAATCAGACAAGGCACGGCATTATCAATTTTGTTAGTAGCTGTTGTTGCTGTAGCTCTTGTTATTCAGAAAAAAGTTTTAAGCTCAGGAAGTTATGACATCATCAAAGGCAAATCAATGCGTCCGACTCTCATAAAATTGCGCGGTGCAAAATATCCGTTGTTATTTCTTGCTTGCTTGACGTTATTAATAATTGTTATAGTGCCTTTTCTTATGATTTTCTTAGTAGCACTTGTTAGAGCTTACGGGCTGCCATTGACGTGGGAGAATTTCTCATTCAGCAATTATGAAAAAGTTTTTGCCTCACCTGCGACTCTTGACTCTATAAAGAATTCTTTATTCTTGTCAGTAACAGCCGGACTCGTTTGTATGTTCTTGGGCGTAATGATTGCATATGTAATAAATCGAATTAAGCCGCGCGGGAAGAATTTACTTGAAATACTTTCAATTCTGCCTTATTCGATTCCCGGGACTGTCTTAGCAATCGGTGTTATTTTGTCGTGGTCAGGCTCAATAATGAATATTACTCTATATAATAGCTTATATGGCGAGATATTTATCATTCTCAATGAAGAGTGCAAGCGCGTCATTACAGCAAGTAAACTCATCACTTGAAGAGGCTTCACGGGCATGCGGGGCGACTCACACGGAATCACTAAGAGATATTACACTGCCATTAATAAAGCCTGCTATGGTGTCAGGATTCTTTCTTATATTTTTACCGGCAATGAGAGAGTTAACAACGTCGATTTTACTTTACGGCCCATATAGCAGGACTCTGGGCGTGCAGATTTTTGCGTTACGTGATGCGGGAATGATTCCTCAAGCGGCGGCTCTTGCGTCAGTTGCTATTGTGATAATTATTATCTGTAACTCAATAGTAACATGGATCACTAAAGACAGAAAAGGCGCATAAGTTCGGGAATTTCCGGGAAAAATTTTTGCAAATATACATGAAAGGAGCATAAATAAATAAATGAATCAAGTAATTTTGCGGCATGTAACAAAAAAATTTACTACTAGGACTATGGGAACTGTTACGGCTGTTGATGATTTCAATCTCGAAATAAAAGAGGGTGAATGCTTCTCATTTCTTGGGCCTTCAGGCTGCGGGAAGACTACGACATTAAGAATGATTGCCGGCTTTGAAGACTTATCAGAAGGTGAGATCGAATTATGCGGGCGGCTTGTGTCGAGTAAAGCAAGAAATTTATATATTCCACCTGAAGAGCGAGATTTAGGGATGGTATTTCAGGCTTTTGCGGTATGGCCTCACATGAATATTTTTGACAATGTAGCATTCCCGTTAAAGATTCGCAAAGTCTCAAAAAATGAAATCGCAGCAAGAGTGAAGGAGGCTTTAAAACACTGTTCACTTGATGGACTCGAAAAATTATATCCGTCTGAGTTGTCAGGAGGTCAGCAGCAAAGAATCGCTCTAGCAAGGGCAATAGTTACAAATCCTAAAGTCATGTTACTTGATGAGCCTTTATCGAATCTTGACCCGAAATTACGCGAGACTATGAGATTTGAAATAAAAGAGTTACAGCGTCAATTTGGATTCACGATTATATTTGTAACGCATGATCAATCGGAGGCTATGGCAATTTCTGATAGAATGATGGTGTGCGACATGGGCAAAATTATGCAGATTGATACGCCCGAAAATTTATATAGATATCCTAATTCAAGATTTGTGCATAATTTTTTAGGCGAGTCGACTTTCATAAACGTTGAAATCAAAGAAGGCCGAGTCTTCCCTAAAAATGATTACTCGCAGGCTATTAATTTAGCAATTCCGGAAAACGCAGAGGAACGCTATAAAATTGAGCAAGGACTCAGGCTTCAGGACTCATATCGAAAAAAGAATATTTCTCACTGACAAGACGGAATATTTAGTCCCAGTGGGTGAACAGTTAGTAAAGATTCAGACTCCTCACAGAGTAATTTTTGCACCGGGTGAGTCATGCTGTATAGATATTGCGGGTGCTGGCTGGTATAAACCTGAAGATAAAGCAGCAGAGGCCGAACGTGCAAGAAGACAAAGATTTTAGCTTTTCACAAAAAAAACAGGGGCGCGCAATAACACCCCTGTAAAAATTTTTATTTATTTCTTGAATATATTATCGAACGTGGCGAGAATCTTATTTGAATTTGCTGCGAGTGCATTTAAATCAACCTGCATTGCTGATTTTGCGATTTCTTGAACATTGACTCCCTTTTGATCTACATCATTGCGGACTGACAATAAATTATTAGCTATGAGAATTTCTTGACCCTCTTTTGACAAAATAAAATCATATAATAATTTGCCGTTCTCATTGTTAGGGCTGCCCTTTACGAGTCCAATCGGTGAGAAAATAGAAATTAAATCCTTCTTCAAATAAGTAAACCCGATCGGTGAACCTTGAGCCATTAAATTATGTGATACATAATCGAGCATTATTCCGACTTGATAGGCACTTGCTGCGACTTGATTATGTGTTGCTGTAGTACCTGACTCGAGTTCGCACCCGTTAGCGCGTAATTTCTTGAAATACTCTTCTCCGTATTCAGGATTTGCCAGCAAAGCAGCTACAAAATATTTCGTTGTCCCTGCGCTTGACGGATCAGTCATAACGATTTGACCTTCCCATTTGAGATCTAATAAATCTTTCCAAGACTGCGGGGCTTCTTCAGGTTTCACGAGTGCTGAATTATAACCGATTCCCATGTTCATCATACGCGCGCCGGTATAATAGCCGTCTGGATCAATAAATTTTGAGTCAATTGCTTTTGCTTCAGGTGAAGAATATTTCTGCAAGATTCCTTCTTTCTTGAATGATAAATAATCCGCTGGATCTCCTACCCAAATAACGTCAGCAGCTACTTGGCCGGCTTGATGTTCTGTAGCAATTTTTGTAATTACTCGGCCAGTTCCTGCAAAATAATAGTCCATTACTATTCCGGGATATTTCGCCTCAAAGCCTCGTTTAATTGCAACAAGTTGATCTTCCTGCATTGAAGAGTACATCATAACTTTACTTGCTAGAGCCGGAACTACAAAAAGCGATGACACTACAAATGCTAATAATAATGACGTGATAAAGCGTTTCATAAATTTTAACCTGCCTTCTATGATAAAATTTTTAATAATTCTATAATGAATCTTAAATCTAGCAATGCATATAAATATCGATTTTCACTCTGAAATCTTGCAAATGCCTTCTAATACAAGTAAAATTTTGTGAGTAATTTATTTTACAAGGGGAATAAATTTTTTTATGTATGATTATTTAATAGTAGGTTCGGGGTTATTCGGCTCAATTTTTGCTCATGAGGCAATAAAGCATTCAAAGTCTGTTATAGTTGTCGAGAAACGTTCACACACAGGCGGAAATATTTATACTGAAAATATAAACGGGATTCACGTTCATTCATATGGAGCGCACATCTTTCACACGAATAATAAAAGAGTCTGGGATTACGTAAATAATTTCGCAGAT